>CAYMQX010000023.1:0-15720 GCA_964392495.1 uncultured Anaerolineaceae bacterium | reverse complement strand
TTGTTCAGATTCCTGATGCGTTCCCGCCAGGCGGGCAGCTGGGCTTCCATCTTCTCATGCAGGATCATTTTTCCTCCTCAAAAATAAGGCACAGGCTCTTTTCCACAAGCCTGTGCCTCTTGGCTTACTGGACCTTGACGAGGCTGCGAAGCGCCTCGTGGGTTTCCTTGACGGCTGCCGCCGATTTCTCGAACAGTTCCTTCTCTTGATCGTCCATCGGGTATTCGATGATCCTCTCCACGCCCGAACGTCCCAGCATAACCGGCACGCCGAAGAACATATCGTTCAGGCCGTACTCCCCCTCCATATACGCTGCACACGGAACGATCAGATGCTTGTCCTTCAGGATGGCTTCCGCCATCTGGGCCACCGCCGCGGATGGAGCGTAATAGGCGGAACCGGTCTTCAGCAGGTTGACGATCTCACCCCCGCCTTTGCGCGTGCGCGCCACGATCGCCGCCAGCCTGTCGGCCGGGATGTAATCGCGCAGCGGGATCCCGGCAACGTTGGAATGGCGCGTCAGGGGTACCATCTCGTCCCCATGCCCGCCCAGCACGTAGCAGGCGATGTTCTCCACGCTGACGCCCGTCTCCATGGCCACGAAGGCTCTCATGCGGGCCGAGTCGAGGATGCCCGCCTGCCCCACCACGCGCTGCTTCGGCAGCCCGGTCAGCTTCAGGGTCAGGTAGGCCATTGTGTCCAACGGGTTGGTCAACACAATATAGATGGCATTCGGTGAATACTTCAGGGTTTCGGTTGCCACCTTGCCAACGATCTCGGCGTTGGCGGTCAGCAGGTCGTCACGGCTCATGCCCGGTTTACGGGGAAGCCCGGCCGTGATCACGATGATATCCGAGTCCGCGGTATCCGCATAGTCATTGGAACCGAGGATCGTGACATCCTTCCCCACGATGGGCATGGCTTCGGTCATGTCCAGGGCTTTTCCCTGCGGCATTCCCTCCGACACATCCAGCAGGACAATATCGGCAAGCTCGCGTTCCGCAAGCCAGTGGGCGGTGGTTGAACCAGTCATGCCCGCGCCGATTACCGAGATTTTATTCATGTTTCCTCCATTTGTTAGCGATACCCTGATTTTATCCGAAACCGGGGGCCCGCCAAAGTTGAGAATGTCATATTCCTCCCCTGTAATACCGCTGTTTTTGAAGCAAAAACAGGATTCTGGTGTCGTTTTCGGCAGCCAGAACCCTGTCTATGCGCATCACCTTGCCTTCATGCCGGTTGCTGTGCTTCCTCCGCCTCCAGGAAGCGCGTCGCTTGGATCGCCGCTGCCGCCCCCATTCCCGCCGAGGTCACCACCTGCCGGAAGTGCGGATCTGCCGCTTCACCCGCTGCAAAAACGCCCGGCACGCTTGTCTCCATGCGCTCATTGATCTTCAGGTAGCCGAGGGGGTCCATCTCCAATTGACCCTGGAACATGCCCGTGCTGGGTGTATGCCCGATAAAAATGAACAGGCCATCGGTCTCCAGCAGCGATTCCTCTCCGCTCTGGACGTTCTTCAAGCGGACGGCCTCCAGCTTCCCCGTACCGACGGCCTCCGTCACCACCGTGTTCCATATGAACCGGATCTTCTCGTGCTGCCTGGCGCGGTTCTGAAGCAGCACCCCGGCCCGCAGTTCTTCCCGCCGGTGGACGATCGTCACCTGCGAGGCATAGCGCGTGAGGAACAGCGCTTCCTCCAGAGCCGAGTCGCCGCCCCCCACCACTGTCACCTTCTTGTCCTTGAAGAACCATCCGTCGCAGGTCGCACAGTACGAAACGCCGCGCCCTGTCAGGTCGCGCTCGCCGGGAACTTCCAGCATGTTGGAGCTTGCCCCCGTTGTGACGATCAGCGTATCCGCCTGGTATTCGCCGCTGTCAGTCCTGACTTTGAAGGGCCTCTCCGAGAGGTCCACACTGTTGGCCATGTCGAACTCCGTCGTTGCGCCAAAGTGTTCCGCCTGCTTCTGGAAGAGCTCCCCCAGTTGTGCGCCACCCACGCCATCGGGGAAACCCGGGTAATTCTCCACAGTAAAGGTCAGCGCCACCTGACCCCCCAACTGCATCCCGGTCAGCACGACCGGCTTCAATTCAGCCCGCGCTGCATAGAGCGCGGCTGCATACCCCGCCGGCCCCGATCCCAAAACCAGCACCTTGACGCGTTTTGCATTCTGATTCGATGAAGGTGTCATTGAACTTGTATTTCCCTTTTCCAGGCTGTTTCTGTATTGAGTAATTCCATTTCATGACAACGCAAATGCCGGATTTATTACGGTGCTAGGAGGCCACCTTATCGGATATTTCCAGCGCCTTGTCCAGCACGTCAAACCCTTCCTGGAGCTGATCCTCGTTGATCGGCAGCGGCGGGATCACCAGAAGGGTATGCCAGTGAGGATAGATGAACAGCCCGTTCTCCGTGCAGTACTTTTTGATCGCCGCCATCTCGGGCGAGGAGTGGTTCCAGGGCGTCAGGGGCTCACGGGTCTTACGGTCCTTTACCAGCTCGATGATCCCGAACAGGCCGATATTCCGAACATTCCCCACAGAGGGATGTGTCTCCCCCAGGTCATTCAGCATCCGGTTCAGCACTTTTCCCATCCGCGCAGAATTTTCCACCAGGCCATCTTCGCGCAGCACGCTGATATTGGCTACTGCCGCCGCCAGGGAGACGGGATGCGAAGTGTAGGTCAATCCGCTCTCGAAGACGCGCTCATCGAAGGCCTGCGCGATCCCCGGCTTCATCGCCACCGCCCCCAGAGGCGCATAGGCTGAGGTCAACCCCTTGGCCATGGTGATGATATCGGGGATCACATCCCAGTGCTCTACTGCGAACCACTTCCCCGTGCGGCCGAACCCGCTCATCACCTCATCCGCGATCATCACGATGCCGTACTTGTCGCACAGGGCCCGCACCCCCTGCATATATCCCTCCGGCGGGATAATGATGCCGTTCGTTCCCGTCACCGATTCCATCAGGATGGCCGCGACCTGCTCCGGTCCCTCGTAGCGGATGATCTCCTCCAGGTGATTGAGATAATCCTGCGTGAATTCGGCCTCCGCGATCCCCGGGTTGGTGCGGTGGAATGTGGATCGGTAGCGATATGGGTCCAGAAAATGCATCACCCCCGGCATCACTCCCGGCTCCCAGGCTGTGCGGCGCGGATCGCCCGTGGCGGCCAACGCCCCCGCCGAAGCCCCGTGGTATGAGCGGTAGCGCGCCAGCACCTTGAACCGTCCCGTATAACCGCGCGCCAGCTTGATCGCGTTCTCATTTGCATCCGCGCCCCCCAGCGTGAACAGGACCTTGCTGAGAGTCCCCCCGGGTGTCACTCCTGCCACAGCCTGGCTGGCAAGTGCCCGTATGCGTGTGGTCATCCCTGGCGCGGCATAGGGGAGCTCCGCGGCCTGCTCCTGCATGGCACGGATCACCCGCTCGTTTCCATGCCCAATGTTGACGCACATGGTCATCGAATTGAAATCCAGGTAGCGTTTCTCCTTCACATCCCAGAAATACACCCCGCTGGCGCGTTTGACCGCGATCGGGTTTACATGCGCCTGGGCGGACCAGGTCCAGAAAACGTGCTCTTTCGTCAACGGAAGGATTTCATCGTCGGGAAGATCGAACATGCAGACCTCGGTGTTTATTTTGATGTTTGGCACAACACGCAATCGGCATTATAATCCCCCGCCGCCTCTTCCCTGTACGAAAGGAAAACATGGAAGCCTTCCCCCACCAGCGGATCGTCGTGATCGGTACCACCGGCTCCGGCAAGTCCACCCTGGCACTTGAACTCTCCCGGCGGCTGCATCTTGATTTTGTCGAGTTGGATGGCCTGCACTGGCAGGCGGGCTGGCGCCCTGCGGATCGCGAAGAGATGCGGCTTGCACTGGAAAAAGCCCTGCTTTCACAACGCTGGGTCGTAGCGGGAAACTACAGCGACCTGCGCGACCTGATCTGGCCGCGCGCCCAGGCTGTCGTCTGGCTGGATTATCCCCTACCCCTGATCTTCTGGCGGCTCCTCGTGCGGACTCTCCGGCGCTCCATCTTCCAGGAGGAGTTGTGGAACGGCAACCGCGAGAAATTCTGGTGGCATCTCAAGCTCTGGTCCGACGAGTCCCTTTTTCACTGGCTGTTCAAGACCTACTGGCGCCGCAAACGCGAGACGCCCATCCTGCTTGCCGAGCCCGCGCATATCCACCTGGAATTGGTCCATCTGACTTCATCCCATCAAACACGCGCATGGCTCGCATCTCTCCCTCGTTCACAGCCTGACTTTGCAAGTCTGTAAGTCAAGCTCTCTTAAATGAAAGGTATTTTGTCGGGGTCCTCCAATATAATGACTTCAATTGAAAAGGCAATCCTGGTTTAACCCAGGACGCATCGTAAACGGGTTGGATTGCCGGACCGCAGAGTGAGCATCCTGTTTCATCGATCCCCTTCTGCACAGCCGGCAGCCGCATCAATCGCCTTTCATCGAAGCCCGTCCAATTTATAAGCCTGGCCATTGCATATTCCCAGCAGTCGGTCCGATCCTGCGAAAGCAGTCAGGACCCCAGGCTATCGGAGAGAGAGCGTTCTATCGTGCTTTCTCCCGACAGGGTGCCCGGGTGAACAGCCCGGGCGCTCTTTTTTCCCTGTACATTTTCATCCCATCGATAAGGGCAAACCCGGTGAAAACCGGGGGCGCAAAGCCAACGAGTCTAAAGTCCTTCGGGACCAGGATCGCCAGGCTGCTGAAATTTACAGGCAGAGTCTTGTCCTGGATCGGTTTGAGCGCCACCCTTATCAGAGAGCGGTATTTCAATGCCACCTGTTCGATCCAAACGCTCTGCCCTGCTGGCTTTGTGCCTGGCCTTTTCCCTGGGTGCCCTTCCCGGGCATGCCTGGGCTCATCCCGCCGATGTCCATCCTCCTTCCGGCGTTTTCTTCGGGGCGGCTCCCGATATTGACCCCGTGATCGGAGTCGTCGCACAGGGATTATTCGCCTACCCGGTCCTCCAGCAGCCCGGGGACCAGCCCGTCTCAGTCACCAATGACCCGCAGAGCCTCACCCAGTTCGGGATGGCTGCCGATTTCGGCAGTATCGGCCTGCTCGCCCATAACTTTTTGGCCGGTGCCAAATTCTTCGACCTGACCCCCGGCCAGCGCATCTACCTTATTTTTGGAGCCAACCGGGTGGAGACTTTCGAAGTCACCCGCATCCTGAAGTTCCAGGCCTTGTCCCCTCACAGCCCCTACAGCGACTTTCGCGAGCTGGGGAATACATCCACGATCACGGCTGCGGAAATGTTCAAGCTGGCGTATGGTGGCAATTACCACCTCACCTTCCAGACCTGTATTGAGTGGAATGGAGAAAAAAGCTGGGGCAGGCTCTTCGTCATCGCCGAGCCTCCAGGCGATGAGCAGTAGTCTTTCCCTGTTCTTCTGTTGGTCACAGATCGTTCTCACGCTGTATCCACATCACAAGGCGGGTTAGTCCCAGCGTAGCCAGAATTGCAAGTCCCACCGCGACCTCAAAGGGAAGCCGCACGCGCACATAAGCCGCGATCCCCGCGATCGCCAGGGCCAGCGCGGCCACGATGCTCACCCGTCCCAGGTGACGCGCTTCCATGCTGTGCAGATCATCATGAGGCGAAGCCCGCCTCATCCGCTGAAGAAAAGCCGAAAGGTCCCAGCCCAACAGGCCTGCCACGGCCCCGATGATCATCAGGCTCGAAGGCAACCCCAGCCACAATCCATAGGCCGCCGTCCCGATGAAAAGCAGCAGGGCCAGCGACCCGACCCAGCGCACCCGCCGCCACTCACTGAGCAGCCAGACCGCTCCCGCTGCCGCCAACCAGCGCGCAGCCCCTTCCATTCCACCCAACCATAGACCCCAGACAAGCGCCCCCGAAGCCGCCATGATACTGAGCACCATCGCCACCAACGACATCTTCAGCTCCCTATCGCCTGCAGCCAGCCGGGCGGGCGCCCAAGGCTCTTCTGAACCGCCAGGTCCAGGGGCTGGTGGATATTCCAGTCCATCACCTGCACCCCTGCCCGCCGCGCTCTTTGCAGCAGCAGCCTGCGTTCCATGGACACGATCCGCCTCGCCATCTCCACCGCCGGGCTATGCTCCAGATAGCTCATTTCCAATGAGACCGGATCCGGGCTGATCACCATCACCTGATATCCCAGCGCGCGCAGCTTCCGCAGAGGCAGGAGGTCGTCCTCCGTCAGAGGGCTGACCACCACGATCTGCGATTCCGGAGGGAAGAGACGCGTTGGAATATATTCCAGGGCCGTAAATACCTGGCTGTCCCCCGGCTGCGCCCGCGCCAGCGCCTGGAGGATGCGCTCCCTCTGGACCTTTCCATAATCCGGGTAAGTCCATGCCAGGAAGTTGGAATACAGGAGCAGCCCCACCCGGTTTCCCTGGAACAGGAAGGCGTCTGCCAGCGAGGCCGCCGCCTGGATCGAATGCTCGAACAGGCTGTGCTCACGTCCCAATGCATTGGTTCGCAGCCGTCCATCCAGCACGATACCCACATCTGCGACACGTTCCTGTTGGAACTCGTTGCTGTAGAGCGTCCCGATATGCCGCGCGCTCACCCGCCAGTTGATCGATCGCGAAGAATCTCCCGGCTGGTAATCCCGCACTCCGAAGAATTCAATCCCATTCCCGCCGGCCCGCGCCGGGATATTGCCCGCGTACACCCGCGTCCGCCTCGGGCGAATGGTGATATGCCGCAGGCGTGTGACCGTGGGAAACACGAAGAGTTGATTCCTGACCTGCATCCGCCCATGCCTCCCGGAAAGGCCCAGGTCTTCGTTGGCCTCCGCCGTCACCGCCTCGAAGGCATAGCCCCCGCGCGGCCCCTGCACCGAATAGCTCAGAACCTGTGTCGCTCCACGTTCCAGGCGGACCAGGGCACATGGCGAGCCATCCACCACCTTCAGCCGGGCAGGTACCAGGTCCTGCAAAAACACCTCATCCAGCTCCTCGCCCCGGTTGCGGATCGTAACCATTATCTGTACGGGCGCATCCGGCAGAGCCCGCTCCGTACTCAGGCTGCGCGTCGCCTCCAGCCTCAACTCACGCGGACTGCGCCAGGTCCCTGCCAACAGGAACAGCCCCACCGGGATGACGAGCAGAAGCATCTCGCCGTGCAGGCTGAGCAGCGCGGCGAGCAGCAGGGCGTAGGCAATCAGTCCCAGGAAGATCGCGCGGTTCATGTTCGGCAGCGGGTCGCTTGGTACTGCATGAGAGCCATACCCGCCCTACCGGCTCTTGACCACCGGCACACTGGTCTTGGCAAGCACATCCCCAATGATCTCACCCGTTACCTGCCGCGACATCCAATACTCCGGCTGCAGGATCAGCCGGTGGCTGAGCACCGCTGTGGCGAAGTGCTTCACATCGTCCGGGAGGACGTAGTCGCGGCCATCCATGCCGGCACGGGCACGCGCCGCCTTGAGGAAAGCCAGTGAGGCGCGCGGGCTGGCCCCCACTGCGACCCGCCGCTCGGCGCGTGTAGCGTGCACCACTTCGGCGATATAGGTCTCGATATCCGGATCCACATGCACATCCTCGATGGCTGTCCGCAATTCGCTCAGACGACTCTGGTCTGTGACCTGCTGCAGCACGACTTCATCCTGCTTGCGGTCGCGCCGCCGCTTCAGGATCTCGCGTTCCTGCTCCACAGTGGGATGCCCCACCGTCAACTTCAACATGAAGCGGTCCAATTGCGCCTCGGGCAGCGGGAAAGTCCCCTCGTATTCGATGGGGTTCTGGGTGGCAAGCACCAGGAACGGGTCGGGCAGGAGCAGGGTATCGCCCTCGATCGTCACCTGGCCTTCCTGCATTGCCTCCAGCAGGGCAGACTGTGTCTTGGGCGAGGCCCGGTTGATCTCGTCTGCCAGAATGATGTTTGCGAAGAGCGGCCCCTTGCGCAGCTCAAATTGATTCTGTGTCCGGTTGAAGATATAGCCGCCCGTAATATCCCCCGGCAGCAGGTCCGGTGTGAACTGGATGCGCCTGAACTCCAGTCCCAGCACAGCCGCAAAGCTTCGCGCAATGAGCGTCTTTCCCAGGCCGGGGTAATCTTCCAGCAGGATATGCCCCCCGGCCAGCACGCCTGCCATGACCATCTCCAGCAGCTCGCGCTTGCCGACCACCGCCCGCTCCACTTCCGCGATGACCTGCCGGCTCGTGTTCGATACGTTAGCGATGTCAGTCACGACCTGCCTCCAGTTGAGATTCCAGAAATTCCACCGCCTGCCCGATCTCCACATCCAGCGGCGAGGACGGGCCGCTTCGATTGCGGTCTGCTGTCGGATAATCCGAGAATGATCCGTGCAGCCCTGTTTCGAGATATTTGCGCAGTTGCGGGGAAGGCTCCCAGTCGGGCCCAAGCAGTGGAGCGAAGACGGAACGGTTCCGCTCTCCGCTGCGCTGGACCAGCATGTTATAGGCCAGCTTACCAAGCCGGTTGGCAACCACCCACTTAAAATAGATCCCCTCTCTGGCTTTTTGGACCGAGGCCGCCAGTTCCTCCACCGGTCCGGGGACGACCGGAGCTTTGAGCACCTGGCGCGCCGCATATCTATCCCCCGGCGCCAGGCTGCCCGCCACCAGGATCAATACCACGATCATTGCAAGCGCCCACCACAGGAATTGCGGAATGGCCTTGTAGAACAGGTCGAGCGCGAAGAGCATATATGCCAGAGGGACGATGACGGCCCGCTCCAGCGCATCCCGAAGCGGAAAGGCCAGGATCAGCGATAGTGCCAGGATCCCCATCCCGGCCCAAACCAGGCGCCGGTTTTTCACGGTGCCTCTCCGCAGGCATTCAGAATGGCTCTCAGGCAGTTCACCGCCTGGGCGTTTTCATCCGGGCTGGAGTGCCGCGCACCGTAGCGCACCCGCTCGAACAGCCGTGTCAGGGTTCGCACTGCGTCTCCTGGAAGCCCCGCTCTTTCCAGCTTCTCCGCGAACTCGCTGGGAGTCACCGCATGCTGTCTCGCCAGGCCGCGGCGTTTCTCAACCACCTCCGACATGCGCATATAGCTGTCCATGATGACATCGTCCCACGGGCTTCCAGTAGACAGGCGCCTGAGCGAATCGCGGGCGATATTTGCCAGGTCATCCAGGGGACGCTGCATCGCAAGGATCGTCTGCCGGCGCTGCCACCAGCGGGAGACTGCCCAGAAAAGCACTGCCAGCCCTGCGATCAGCGCGGCGCTGATCAGGAAGGCCGTCAGCGGTGAGACTTGCGGGGCTTCGAACACAGGCGGGGGTGATCCCTCAGCGAGGTCATGCTGCACACCGGCTGCGGCGGGTGTGTTGAACTCCAACAGCCCCTTGAATAAATGGGAATAGTTCCTGGCCAGGTAATAGAGCGCCGCCAGGATCAGCGTGAACCGCAGAAAGGTTTTGATGACCCTTCGGCGCAATTCAGGCGAGAGGATGGTGCTTACGAGCAGGATGATGAGAAAGACACCCCCCAGGGCTGCGAGCTGCTTCCACAAGGGGATCCCGGAAAGGTCCTCCACCAGGCGCACCACAGGCAGGCTGACGGTCTGCGCCTCCTGCTCCGCGAGGATCCGGCCCGGACGGAAGGAAACATCCCGCAGCCCGCTGGCAAGGATCGTGATCGCGGCCAAGCCCAGGATGGCGATCAGCAGAACACCCGGTTTTCCCTTAAAAAAAGCGCCCATACGCTCAAAATTTTACCACCCGCCTGCTCCGCCCCCATAGTCATACAGAGGGGTTTTGTGTGCATGTTATACTCCCGCGGATATGGACGAGTGCGAAGCTCCCATTCACCCCGCCGCACTTCAGGGATTACGACTGTTCAATCTGGGCCGGTACTTCGAAGCCCATGAGGCCCTCGAGGCGGCCTGGAGGGCCGAGTCAGGCTCGATCCGCGACCTCTACCGGGGCATCCTCCAGATCGGTGTTGTATATCTCCACATTAGCCGTCTCAACTACGATGGAGCCGTCAAGGTTTATGGCCGCTCTCTGCGCTGGATGCGTCCCTGGCCCGAGACCTGCCAGGGCATTCAGGTCGGGCAGCTCCGCCGCGATGCCGAAGACGTGATGGCACAGGTCCGCCGCCTTGGCCGCGACGGTCTGGCCGCTTTCGACAAGCGCCTCCTCAAACCGGTCCTCTTCAACGATGAATAAACCTCAGCCCCGCCTCGAACCTGATCCCATGGACAAGCCCTCCCACGCCCTCCCTTCGAATCCCCGCTGGGTCTGCGATCGCTGCGGGGCAGAAATGCTGGCGCGACAATGCAAGATCATCTGCCCCAATTGCGGCAATCGCTTCGATTGCTCCGATCTCAATCTGTACTTCGATGAAGAGCTTCCCTCGCGAGGAGATCAGCATGGACTTTCAGGATAAGGTCGTCCTGGTCACGGGCTCCGGGCGCGGCATCGGACGTGCCATCGCCCTCCACTTTGCCCGCCTCGGCGCGGACGTGATCATCAACTTCTTCCGCAACCGCCCTCCGGCTGAGGAGACCGCCTCACAGGTCCGTGCCCTGGGCCGCCGCGCTCTGCTTGTCAAGGCAGACGTGGGCAATCTGGACGACCTGGGCCGTCTGTTCGATGCAGTGGAAAGCGAATTCGGCGGCCTCGATATACTCGTTCATAACGCCGCCTCAGGTTACAACCGCCCGGTCATGGAGCAGAAACCCAGGGGCTGGGACTGGACCATGAACATCAACGCTCGCGCCCTGCTCTTTGCCGCCCAACGAGCGGTGCCTCTCATGGAACGCCGCGGCGGAGGATATATCGTCAGCGTGAGCAGCGCAGGTTCCACGCGCGTCCTGCCGGATTACGTTGTGGTGGGAGCCAGCAAAGCCGCCCTGGAATCGCTCACCCGCTACCTGGGTGTGGAACTGCGCGGCAGGAACGTGATCGTGAACGCCGTTTCCCCCGGTGTGGTGGAGACCGGGGCCCTGGATCACTTCAACGCGCTGGGCGGTCAGCCGGCCATCCTGCGGAAATTCATGGAACAGGTCCCTGCCGGTCGCCTTGTTTCCGGAGAGGATGTTGCCGGGGTCGTCGCATTCCTGTGCACGCCTGCCGCAGCCATGATCGTCGGCCAGACCCTCAACGTGGATGGCGGCTACCTGCTCCCCCTCCAGGGATAGGCGCAGGACTTCACTTGTCGATCAGGATGGCCCGCGCCGGCGCGCCCTCGGCTCCCACCAGCTTCAGCGGCAGGCAGTACAGGTCGTAGAAACCGCGCAGCACGCCCGAAAGGTCCAATCCCTCCACGATCACGACCCCGGCTTTCAAGAGGGTCAAATGCGTGGGCTCCGAGTCCCCGAAAGGTGCAATGGAAAGATAATCGATCCCCACCAGGCGGACCTTCCTTTCCACCAGCCACTCCGCCCCATCCTCGGAAAGTGCTACAAAGTCTTTCTGGAACCCGGTCTCGCCTCGCGCCCAAAGATGGGAATTGCGCGTCCCGAACAGCACCCGCTCCACCCCCGGCGGCACCGGGATGCCCTCCAGCACCTCAGCATCGATCCCGTCAATATCGTCCGGAAGCTGCGCCACGTAGCACGGACCCACCAGCGCATTCAGCGCGAGCTGCTCCACCGTGCGCCCGTCGTTGAGGAAATGATGCGGCGCATCCACATGCGTCCCGATGTGCACGCCCGTGCTCATCCCCGAGACATTGGCATGTGCGCCCGCCTCCATCGATTCCAAAAGGTGGATATCCAGCGCCGGGTCCCCCGGCCAGACCGGGAGATTCTGCGAAAGAGGCAGCGAAATATCGTAGATGCGCATGTGAGTCTCCTCTTATGGTGTCAGAGTCGAAGTGATCTGCCCGCCCGGCAGGCTCATCGGCGTCAGGGTCGCGGTCGGCCCGGCAGTCGGCGTCGGGATCACCGGAAGCCATCCGCTGTAGGTGAAATACTCCTGCAGGAAGGGCGCCCTCTCCTCGGGGGTCATGGGTCGCGGGCGGGCATGGTCTTCCATCATGCCGGTCAGTAATTCGGTGCTGATATAGCGCCCGTTATAGATGATATGCCGGTCCATGAAGATGCGCCGAATACCCGGGACTGGCGGGATGTCGCCCATCTGGTCGAAGAACAGGTTGCCCAACCCGTAGTGGATGAATGAGTTGTCACGGAACTCCATCACCTGGGCGAAGTGCGCCTGGCTCCCGCTTACGATCGAGGCCCCGGAATCCGCCATCAGCCGGAAGTCCTCCTGCTGCCAGGGGCGCGCCTCGGGCGAATAATATTCCCAGTATTGGAAGGTTGAGATCACCAGGTAACCCTGAGCCTTCAGGTCCCTGATCTGCTGAGCCTGGAGTTCCATGTCGCACGGGTTGGCTCCCGGGTGCTTATCCGTGGCGGTCTCGAAATTGCCCACGTCCACCGGGTTGCAGCCCACGAAAGCGATCTTGTTCCCATGATCCTCCAGAGTCAAAGGTTTGCGCGCGTCCGCCAGGTCGTGCCCGCCGCCATAATAAGGGATGCCTTTTTCCCGGTAGATTTTCAGGGTCTGCTCCATTGCCACCTCGCCGTAATCGCCAAAGTGGTTGCCGGTCAGTTCGATGACATCCGTGCCGATATCCGTCAGCAGGTCGATGTAGCGCGGGCTGGAGCAAAAGACCAACGCCCGTTGGCTGGCCTTGGGATAGGCGCAGCCGGTATAGAAGGGGATCTCGTTGCTGATATGGGCGATATCCGCCTGGCGCATTACGTCGCGGATGTCCTTCCCCGGATACAGGATGCCCTTGACCTCCATCGTCTTGGCAGTGGCGCGCACCATGGCCGTGACGCCGGTCATGATGACGGTCGTCATCTTCTCCGGATCGCGGTTGGTGGCCGGGACTGTCAGAGCAGAGGCACCCTCGCCCTGTGCGCGGAACCCCGCCACCAACGGGTAGCGCGAGGCGTCGAAGTCCTTGCGCACCGGCGAGTTATTGTCGATGGAAACAACCTTCCAGCGCGGCTCCAGGTCTTCGAACGGGATGATCGCCCAAGCGGGGGAAGGGAGAGCCTTCCAGGCCGCATCCAGCAGTTCCCCCTTTGGCAGCACCTCCACGCCGCCCACCGGCATCCCCCACAGGGTGCTGAAAGCCGCCAGCGTGGAGGCGTCCATCGTCAGAACCTGCCCCCGGAGCGCGCCGGAGGCTTTGCCCTCCCAGGCTGAGCGCAGCTCGAACTCGCTCACGTCGTCGGTGACGGTGGGGAACGGCACGACCAATGCATAGACCCAGTTCGTTATGCCCGCCTCCGGCTGGACCACATCCAGGCTCACCGCCGCGGAGGCCTCCGATTCCGCTGCGGGCATTCCCACAGCGACCGCCGCCTCGCGCAGCGCCGCCGGGACGGAGGATTGGATCCACAGCCCGCTTCCTGCCGCTGTGGGAGTCGCGGGCGGCTGCGTTGGAACCGATGAAGTTGGGAGCGGCGTCGCCGCCACGGGAGCGGAGGCGCACGCGGTTAAGATCGTTGCGCCAAGCAGGATCAGACTGATAATTTTTACGGGGAATCTCATGTGTCAGGCTCTTAGTATGGTTTGGGATAACGTGAAATCTTCCAGCGCGGCCAGGTCCACCGTGACCCCCAGTCCCGGGCCGTTGGGGACATCGATGCTGCTGTCGGAGTTAAGCACGAAGCGCTCGTTGGTGATATCCCGCGCGTAATACCGGTCGGAGGCCGAGAGGTCCCCTGGCAGCGTGAAGCCAGGCAGCGAGGCCAACGCCAGGTTGGAGGCCCGCCCGATGCCCGTCTCCAGCATCCCCCCGCACCAGACCGGGACGCCCTGCTCCCGGCATAGTCCGTGGATCGCAACCGCTTCGCTTAACCCTCCCACGCGACCCGCTTTAATGTTGATGATCCGGCAGGCCTTCATCTCAAGCGCATAGCGCGCATGTCTCAGCGAAACCACGCTCTCATCCAGGCAGATCGGCGTTCGGAATTGTTCCTGCAGCTTGTGGTGGTCCCAAATGTCATCCTCGTACAGCGGCTGTTCGATCAGCAGCAGGTCGAGATCATCCAGCGGCCGCAGGGCCTGCGCCGTCTCCAACGTATAGGCCGAGTTCGCGTCCACCTGCAGCAGGAGGTCCGGGTGGGCCGTGCGTATCGCGGCCGCCTCTTCCACGTCCCGCCCCGGCTTGATCTTCAGCTTGACGCGGCCGTATCCATCCTCCAGGTAGCCATCCACGACCTCCTCCAGCTTTTGGGTCGTCTCCTGGATGCCCACCGATACGCCCACCTTCACCTTCGCATGGACGCCGCCCAACAGCTCGCGCAGCGATTTTTCCGCCCGTTTCCCCATTAGATCCCAGATCGCCATCTCCAGTCCGGCCTTCGCCAGGTTGTGGCCGCGGATGCCCTCCACACAGCGCTGGAATTCCGCGGCATCAGCGATTTCCCCGGCCAGTACCTTCGGTGCGATGAAGTCCCTGAGGATATGCCAGGCAGTCCCGGTCGTCTCATAGGAATAACCCGGCGATTGGTCCGCCACGCATTCCCCCCAGCCTTCCAACCCCTCCGAGCGGAGCTGGATGAGGATGCACTCACGGTCATACTGCCTCCCAAAGGAGGTCTCGAATGGGCTGACGAGGGGCATACGGAGGTGATGCAGGGTGATTGAGTCAATTTTCATGGTTGCTGGTGCCTTACGTTCCTTCTGGATTGTTCTACCCATTCTTTAACCAATTCCGGCAGCCTGAAAAGCACCTCTCGTCCAACCAGCACCTCATCAACATAACCCATTTGCAGCATATCAATGATTCTGCAAAGGAAGGATATTCCCTTATTCCACCATGTAGAATAGGCATCGATCATCAGGTAATGGCGAACCTTCACATTCTCATTCTCATAGAGTTCTTCCAATTCCATACCATCCAGCAGTGACTCATAGACTCCATCCGCGACCCGGCTCCCAAAGGTGGTTGTATAGTAGTATTCCTTGATTTCCCAAATCGCAATCGGATTCACGACCTTTGGAAATGCACCATCCACACGCCTCGACAAGGTTCTAAGCGGCTTGCTGTCACGGGTAACAGTGGTAAGGTGATGCGGATCGTAATCAGTTGGAAGGTCCCTGGAGTTTGCTTCAATGAGCATGTTTATAATTCCAGTGAAATAAGCGGGAGCCTTTTTCTCACCCTTTTGTTTATTCATTGGGATCGGACATTTGGAATGAAGTTTTTTCCGGAGTCTTTCAAACTCAGCCTTTGCTTCCCGCATATTCATTAAATTCGGTTCAACCTTTTCGACCAGCACATCTGCCCTGTATTCGAAGTATGATCGGATCAATTTTCCGAAATCTGTAAAGCCATCTTTATTTTCCAGGATATGAGCCGTGCTCAGACCAAGTTTTTCATAGGCGCTCTTAATATCCAGGGGAGTCGGGACCTTTATGATCCTTTTTTCAGCCTGACCTAAAAGCGTCATGTTCCCCTGAGGCAATCTGTAGCCAGTCGCTTCACTGATGGTCCGTATGTTTGCCCAAAAATCCTTTCCCAGGTTCAAAAACCGAGGATTTGGCTTCACGGTAGAATTTCCTCCAGCCTTCGAGTAAAATCAGTCATACTAATGCCGATTGCCCCGCAGACCCTGTGAAGCTCCAATATATCCAATCTTCGCTCTCCGGATTCGTATTTACTTACGAAGGATTGAGGTAAGCCCAATCGTTCAGCCACATCGACCTGACGCAAGCGGGCTTCAACGCGAATCTGCCGAAGCAGTGCAGTCA
>CAYMQX010000022.1:0-15906 GCA_964392495.1 uncultured Anaerolineaceae bacterium | reverse complement strand
AAGCTTGCTACAGAAGATATTCTCCTTGCCGCCTTTGAGCCCGATTCAGGTTATGCTGATCCTTCATCCACTGCCGCTTCTCTGATGGACGCTGCCAGGGTCCATGGGGCGAACTTCATTCAGAATTGTCGTGTGGAAGCCATTCAGACGGTGGGTGGAAAAGTGACCGGCGTATCTACTTCCCAGGGCGATTTATTCGCACCGATCGTTGTCAACGCCGCCGGCCCCTGGGCGAAGCAGATCTGTGCGATGGCGGGTCTGGATATGCCTCTGGGTACATGGCGCCACGATACCATGATCGTGCAGCGCCCGTCCGAGTTAAAGGCAGCGCATCCAACGGTCATTGATTTTCCAAATTCCATGTATTTCCGACCTGAAGGACGCGATCTCACTCTGGTGGGCTTGGAGGACGGAAACCCGTTAGACCAATCGCCTGAAGGCGATGTCGACCACGCCCGCCCAGGCTTTGTGGAAACCGTCATTGAGCGCATCTGCAAGCGCATCCCTGACATGAAGGCTGCTCATCTTCAGAGCGCGCACGGCGGTTATGATGGCATTACCCCCGACCAGCATCCGGCCCTGGGACCTATCGGACCCGAGGGCTTTTTCCTGGATACCGGTTTCAGTGGCACAGGTTTCAAGATCGCCCCGGCTGTTGGCCTGTGCATGTCCGAGTGGATACTGGATGGCGCTCCCTCCACGCTGGACATCACGCTCTTCTCCCCCTCCCGCCTCACCGATGGCCGTCACATATTGGGTGAACACCCTTATGATAGCATCTGGCGCTGATCACAATATTTAAAGAGGCGCAACTTGCAGATTCCGGTTCTTGTGAGCTGCCAATGCTTGTATCAGTACACTTCCGTAATCCCGTGGTCATTTTGAGGTGTTAGAATGCTCCTTGGAGGCTGGAGTGAGGATTCTATTGGTGGAAGATAATCAGCGGCTAAGTGAGACCTTGCGTCTCAGTCTGACCGATGAGGGTTATGCGGTGGATGTGGCATTTGATGGACAGGAGGGCGAGGAACTGGCCAGCCTGACACCTTATGCGCTTATCATTCTGGATGTCATGCTCCCCATCCGTGACGGTTTCGAGGTCTGCCGATCACTGCGAAATCGGCATATCAAAACGCCCATTCTGATGCTGACTGCCCGGGATGCACTGGAAGATCGCGTCCAGGGCCTGGACAGCGGTGCGGATGACTATCTGGTGAAACCCTTTGAGATCCAGGAACTACGGGCGCGCATTCGTTCCCTGCTGCGGCGGTTAACAGACGATAAAAGCGGTCGGATTGTGATCGCTGACCTTGTTCTCGACCCTGCCACTCACTATGTCCAGCGCGCCAGCCGGCCTATTGAGCTCACCTCGCGCGAATATAGTCTACTGGAATATCTGATGCGTAATCCCAACCGTCTCGTCACCCGGCAGATGGCCGAGGACCAGTTGTGGAATTACGATTCCGCAGTTGCATCCAACGTGATCGATGTCTACATCCGCCGCCTGCGCAGCAAGATCGACGATCCCTTTGAGGTTAAACTGATCGAGACGGTTCGCGGCTCTGGTTATCGCCTGCGGCGGCCAGATTAGCATTGGTGGGCCCTATGCAGATCTTGCTTTCCCGCATTGATCTTTTATTTCACAGCATTCGCTTTCGGCTCGTGCTCTGGTTCATACTTATTCTATCCGTTGTACTGATCTTGTTTAGTATCCTGCTGATATATGCCCGGATTCAGGAATTGCGGGCAGAGGCAATTAACATCCTGGAAGCAAAATACGGACAGGTCATGCGGTATATTCATAGCGACGTCCTGGGGATTACCAACCCCAACGAACTGCACTCTGGCGGAGAGAACAGCGTCCTCGGTCCGCTGGACGTCCTTGCGCTTATCAATGCGGAGGGGGCACCCGTCTATATCTCTGGCCCTCTGACACGGCCACCCATCCTTAACCTCTCCCGTATCGATATTGATCCCAGTCAACACGTAGTGGAATACAAGACCTATATCCGCGGTGAATCGATTGATCTCTACACTTTTCTGATCACACCCGTCGTGACCACCGGCAGGGCTCTTACCGGTTTCATTGTGGTCGGGACGCCCATTGATCCTCGTAGCGAGCTTAAGAGCCTGGTTGTTACGCTCCTGATACTAACGGCCCTGATGCTCCTGCTGGCATTCGCAGGGGGATTCATTCTCGCAGATCGCGCCCTTCGCCCCATAAAGACGATTATTAATAAAGTTCGTTCAATCGGTGAGACTGACTTGGAACAGCGGTTAAGCTTCCAGAGCAGAGATGAGATAGGCCAACTGGCCGATACATTTGACTTGATGCTTGCCCGCCTTGAGGCCGCCTTTATGAGGCAGCGCCAGTTCACTGCTGATGCCAGCCACGAGTTGCGTACGCCACTGACGATTATCAACCTGGAGGCGGCGCGGGCGCTCGAAGCCCCGCGCGGCGCAGAAGAATATCAGCGAGCCTTGGATGTCATTCGTTCGGAGAATGTAGTGATGACACGCCTGGTGAATGACCTATTGACCCTTGCCCGCATGGATGCGGGTCATATGTCTGTTCACAAATCGGAGCTGGACCTAAGCAGTATGTTACTGGAGGTTCTTGAACGCTTGGAACCGCTGGCATCCCGCCTGGATGTTCAGCTTGTCGCAGGAGAACTGCCAGAGGTGCGAATATTGGCTGACCGTCAGTCGATTTTCCACCTGCTAAGCAATCTCGTGGAAAATGCCTTAAAATACACGGCCAGTAATCCGACTGGACGTCAGCGTCAAGTCATGGTCCATGTCGACACAGAGGCTGAAACAGCCATGGCCAGAGTCTGCGTGATCGATACTGGCCCGGGGATTCCGGCTGAACATCTTGTCCACATTTTTGATCGTTTCTATCGCTCCGACCTTTCACGTAGCCGGAATCTAAGGGAAGCATGGACGGACCTCTTCCCCACCAGCGGCAGTGGCTTGGGCCTGGCGATCGCACAGGCAATTGCGCGGCAGCATGGAGGCCGGATAGAGGTGTTGAGCAAAGAGGGCGAAGGGAGTACCTTTTTGCTTTTCCTTCCAAGAGCTGGATAGCAGGCTGCATAGTAAATATCGACATACTGGCCATCTCTATGTGCATCGCGATCGACCGCGCCTCAAAAGAACCCTGGGCTTGTCGGCTCCGAACTCTTGCCTGACCATCACATCTGCCCTTTGATGCACAAAAACACTTGTTCTATAATGCTATTACCTGCTCGCTGTGGATCCACTCAGAGAGCATCATCTCTACCAAGCCTCTTATTTACTGCATGATCATGGCTTTGACCTGGAGTATCTGCCTTTTACGATTGATGGAAACCTGCCCCTCCAAACCGATCCCAAACTTGCCTGAGCTTCTGTACATCTCCGTAAGAAGCCTCTTGAATTGAATTTGGCAGAAAAAAATGAGCTCTTGCGCGTCCCCGGGATCGGCATCCGCGGCGCCGAGGCGATTCTAGAATTCCGCATCCGTAGTGCCTTGCGGGATCTGGATTTCCTGAAAAAACTTGGCATTGTCGCTGAGCGTGCCGCACCATACATTCTCCTCGACGGGCACCGACCACAAATTCAGCTTCCACTGTTCAGTTCCCCGCAACCTTAAAATTTCATAAATATTAAGCTAATTATCTTGTATTATTTCCATGGATTGCTATACTACTCAAATGGAAAGGAGTAGTATATGGCAGGCGATGTCATTACTATCAAGACGGAGAACAAATTCAGAAGTTTGGTCGTGCGCCAGGATTTCTTCTGCGGTCAGGTGATATACAGTATCCCGAGTGAAAAGCTGTTTGACAGGCCAAACCGCTTTACTGTTCAAATGGACCGCAACCTGCATACGGAAGTAGGCAAGCTTTCAGCCTTAAATCATTCCTGCGATCCTAATGTAATTCTGGATATGGACCACATGCAGGTGATTGCCTGCCGCGATATCAAGACAGGAGAAGAACTCACTTTCTTCTACCCTTCCACCGAATGGGAGATGGATGCTCCCTTTATTTGTCTATGCGGAGCATCCAACTGTATCCATGTGGTAGCCGGCGCCCGCTTCCTGCCCCTATCTACATTGGAGACTCATTACCTCAATCGCCACATTCGCGAAATGATGATCGAGTTACTGAATTCAACCCAGCAGCTGCTCGATCGAATCCGCCGGGATTAAACTCCAAGAGATCATAACTCTCCCCGGCCAGACACAAATCAGGCAGCATTTCCAGTGAAATGCTGCCTTCCTGTTCCGCCAACCGACAGACTTGTAGCGCGGTATAGGCGATGTTCCAAACGACACTTCGGTAGTGGGTTCGTCCGATTAGTGTTGGCTGTATTCTGCCTGGCACTCGAAAACATCCTGCTGAAGCGCGTCCTTGCTCGGCTGCAGAAATTCTAATCCCTCCGAAGAGCCCGCCAGCTGCCCTCCCAAGGTTTTCCGAGACGGTGATTGGGTCCGACCTCCACCTTTTCGAGGTGAGAGGCAATTTGCGGCAAAAGCAATGCAATACCTTCCCAGTTCTCGGCAAGCAGGGCATCTTTTAGCTTGGCCGCCAGCCGGCCAGTCCACATCCAATCCATCCTGAAGCGGTCAGCCTTCACCCAATACCCGCGCTTTTCCCAAGCCGTGACCGAAATATCGATTCCATCAGAAATGGTCTGAAGTGCAAGTACAATGAAAGCAGCCAGGTCGTGGGATTCGGACCCTGTATCGGTCTGCCTTGCCAGCTCACGAAGGGACAAAACGATTGCTTTGGTTAGTCTGGTTCGGTCTTTTCCAGTGGAATCGGGGTTGATCACACGGCTCATCCAAGCCTCCATGGTGTGGTGTAAGCGCCGCATTATACCGCGATCATTGTTGACGCTCTTTCGTCCGTCGCTTATAATCCTCGCGCCAAAGCAACTGCCGGGGACGTGCTGGAACTGGCAGACAGGCATGACTTAGGATCATGTGCCGAAAGGCGTGTGGGTTCGACCCCCACCGTCCCCATATTATTCTGTCTTCATGACAATAACTTGAAGGGATTCTGCGCGTTGAAGATTGAGAAGCAAATTCAGGATGACCACCAGGTAAAACTCACGGTCGAGGTAGAACAGGAACAATTTGAAGCCAGTAAGCGCCGCGCGGCAAGGAAGATAGCCGAACACGGAAAGATCCCCGGGTTTCGTCCGGGCAAGGCACCTTATGCGATCATTGTTCGGCATTATGGCGAATCAGCCATCAATGAGCAGGCAGTTGACGACCTGGTCGAACATCTCTACCCCAAGATCCTAGAAGAGGCGGAAATCAACCCCGCCGCGGCCGGTTCGTTGGAGTCCATAGACAGCCTTGAACCTCCGAAATTGACCTTCCGCGTACCGCTGGCCCCTGAGGTGGACCTGGGTGACTACCATTCGGTTCGCCTGCCCTACGAATGGTCTACCCCTGGTCAACCCGAAATTGACGCTGCCCTGGAAGATCTCCGGCAAATGTACGCTTCCTCAGAAAATGTTGAGCGGGAGGTCCGGATTGGGGATTATGTTTTGATCGATGTTAGAGGTGAAGCCGCTGAACCTGCCGCCGAAGGAGATGAAGATCGTAGCGCTGCCCTTTCCCGGACTGGTTTTGCCACCTTCATACGCGAGAACGATCGGGATGAAGAATGGCCTTACACAGGATTCAATAGGCAGCTGATCGGTCTGAAAGCCGGTGATGTCAAGACCATCGAGCATACCTTCCAGGAGGACGATTCAGACGAAGCGTTACGCGGGCGGGCGGTCAACTTCGAAATCACTGTCAAAACTGTGCGTGGAGTGATCCTCCCGGATTTGGACGATGATTTCGCCAAGGCCACAGGCGTCGCTGAAACCCTGGATGCTCTAAAAGCAGTTGTGGCAAAGAACGTCGAAGACCGCTCGAAGGCGGATTATGATGACAAATTCTTCGTCGAACTGATCGAGAAGATCAAGGAAGGTTCCACGATCAAATATGCCAAAGCCTCACTGGATCACGAAGGCGAGCATGTCCTGGAGGACCTTCAGCAGCGGCTTTCTCAGCAAGGCTTGGATCTACAGACCTATTTCAAGATGCGAAATACCACCCGGGATGAGTTTCTGGAAAAAGAGGTGGATCCGGTTGCAAGAAAACGCCTGGAACGCTCCCTTGTCCTGGATGAACTGATCCGAAAAGAGGGTATTCAGGTGGATAATTCTTCCCTGGATGCTGAGTTCAGCAACACTTTGCACGAACTGCAGATGCAGGGTCTGAATCTCGGCGAGATCCGCGGCGGCCGCCAGGGACAGCAGCGGATGGCCCAGGCTGTGGCCATGGAATCGGCCAGTCGCCTGCTCACTCGACGCGCCTTGGAAACCCTCAAGGCCATTGCCACGGGTGAATATAAGCCGCCAGAACCTCCGTCCGAAATAGCGGCCCCGGCAGAAGAATCAGCACAGGATGAGAGAATCAAGGGAACTTCAGATTCCTTGTCTTCGGTCGAGTCGGAGGACTCTGAATCTGGAAAATAGGCGTGCCTGGCTGGAATGTCCAGGGAAAATTAACATAATTCCTATATAATCCATGTATCATTGTCCCAATTTGGAGGAACCATGATCCCTGATTTCAAAAATGTCATCCCGATGGTGATCGAATCATCCGGCCGCGGCGAGCGTGCTTACGATATCTACTCGCTTCTTCTAAAGGAACGTATTGTCTTCCTGGGTACACCCATCGATGATCAGGTTGCCAACCTCATTGTTGCTCAACTCCTATTCCTTAACCATGAAGATTCAGAACGGGAAATCAACATGTATATCAATTCCCCAGGCGGGCAGATCTATGCGGGCTTGGCCATATACGACACAATGCAGATGCTTTCGAATCCCATCAGCACGGTGGCCGTTGGGGTGACCGCCTCGTTTGGTACGGTCCTGCTAACAGCAGGGACCAAAGGTCGCCGTTTTGCACTCCCCCACTCCACCGTTCACATGCACCAACCGCTCGGCGGCGCACAGGGCCAAGCTACCGATATCGAGATCGCAGCCAAGCAGATACTCCGGCAAAAAGCCATCCTGAATGGCATCCTGTCCAAACATACCGGACAATCCCTTGAGGTGATTGAGCGGGACACCGACCGGGATATCTATATGGATGCCCGACAGGCCGTGGATTACGGGCTGGTCGATCAGATATTGGACGTTCCGGAAAAGATCCCTTCACAGTAACGAAGTTAAAACTGAAAGCCCGCTGAGAGATCAGGGGGCTTTTGATTCCTGCGAGTATAATCACTTTCCAGGCCATGACCTTCTCAATTATCGCTTGTGACCTCGAAGAGCCTGCGTGGGGAGTAGCGGTTGCCTCTAAATTCCCGGCAGTAGGAGCTGTCGTTCCTTGGGCACAGGCCTCCGTCGGGGCGGTTGCCACACAGGCCTTTGCCAATACATCCTTTGGCCCTCGAGGGCTCACCCTCATGGAAGAGGGCTGTTCAGCGGAAGCCTCATTAAGGCAATTGTTGACAGGTGACAGAGATGCGGATCTGAGACAGGTCGGATTGGTGGATCGGGAAGGAAACTCCACCAGTTACACAGGCCCGGGCTGCTTTCAATGGGCAGGCAGTCTAACCGGACACGGGTATGCCATCCAGGGCAATATCCTGAAAGGAGCCCAGGTCCTTCGATCAATGGAAGCACATTTTCTGAAGCCCGGGGGCAACCTTGGGGAAAGACTATATCGCGCCCTTCTGGCTGGTGATCGTGCTGGAGGAGATCGTCGGGGCCGTCAATCTGCAGCGATCCTGGTGGTCAAACCCGCGGGAGGTTATGGCGGTTTCAATGACCGCTGGATTGACTATCGCGTGGACGATCATGCAGATCCCGTAAAAAAACTTGGTGAATTGCTCGAAATCCATGATCTATATTTTGGAAAAAGCCCTGAAAATGAAAGAGTCTTTCTCGCTGGTCGGGCCTTGTCGCGCTTGCGAATGATCCTCCTAAATTTGGGTTATCTCCAGCAGTCGATCTCGGGTCCCTATGATCCGATCACTCGTTCTGCTCTTGATGCCTTTTTAGGCAATGAGAATTTCGAGGAACGCGCTGACCTCGACGAGGAATGGATTGACCGCCCGGTTCTTAGATTCATATTTTCAAAATTCGAGATGTCCGGTGCTAAAAAACATTAATGGCCTCATTCTGGATATGGATGGCGTGATTTGGAAAGCCGACACGCCGTTGGGCGATCTGACTGCCATCTTTCAACGTATTCGCGATGTGGGCTTGGAATATGTTTTTGCCACGAATAACAGTACACGCACCCCGGCCCAATATATAAAACGTCTGTCGGATTTTGGTATTGAAGCGGGATCTCACCAAGTCGTGACTTCTTCTCTCGCTGCTGCTGCTCTTCTGGCACGCCGTTTTCCTCAAGGATCCTGCATTTACATGATAGGAGAAGATGGGCTTCGCGAAGCCCTCGAGCAGAGGCATTTCAGGATTCTCTCAGATGGCGAAGCAGAAGGCGCCCAGGCTGTTATTATGGGATTAGATCGGTCGATCAGCTTCCAAAAAGCCTCTGCTGCAGCTTTGCTTGTCCGGGCTGGGATCCCTTTTTTTGCAACAAATGCAGATAAAACCTTTCCCACCCCGCGTGGGGAGATCCCCGGGGCTGGCGCCTGGCTCTCAGTGCTTATTACGGCGACAGGCGTCCAGCCCCTGATCGCGGGGAAACCCTTCCCATATTTAATGAACATGGCCCTGGAAATACTTGGGACTTCTCATGCGGACACCCTGGTAATTGGTGACCGCCTGGATACGGATATTGCTGCCGGACAGGCCGCGGGCTGCCCAACAGCGCTTGTGCTTTCAGGGATCAGTACACGGCAGGAGGCCGAGGCTTGGATCCCGCATGTGGATCTGATCAGCGAGAATCTGTCAAGTCTTTGCGACCAACTGGGATTGTGAACCCTTGTCTCTACCTCTTATTCTTGATCTTGATCTTCCAGATTTAATCTCGCTTTTCGGAGCCTGGGGTGAGCCCTCCTATCGCGCAAAACAGGTATGGGAGGGCCTGTACGGGCATTATTACGATGCCCCCGCTAAATTTTCATCTCTCCCTGAGGTACTTCGCCAAAAATTGGCATCCGAGCTGCGATTTACTGCCTTCCTTCCAAAGCTGATCCTGGATTCCTCTGACGGGCTAACTCGAAAAACTCTTTTCGAACTGGAAGATGGGAACCTGATCGAGGCTGTCTTGATGCGCTATGACAAGCGCCGTACCCTTTGCATCAGCACTCAGGCCGGCTGTGCAATGGGCTGTGTGTTTTGTGCCACCGGCCAGATGGGATTTCGCCGTCATCTTAGTAGCGGGGAGATTGTTGCCCAGGTGTTGTATTACGCTCGTCTCCTCCAACAGGAGGAACTGACCGTCAGCAACGTCGTGCTGATGGGCATGGGTGAGCCATTCCATAATTACGATAACACTATGGCTGCCATTGACCGCCTGAATGCTTCCGATGGTTTCCATCTCGGGGCTCGCCACTTTACGATCTCTACCGTTGGGCTGGTTCCAGCTATTCGCCGTTTCGCCGATGAGAACCGCCAGGTAAACCTGGCGATCTCGCTCCATTCTGCTCGGGATTCCTCCCGGCTTGCGATGATGCCTGTGACCAAGCGGTATGGGATCATGGACCTGGTGGAGGCTTGCCGCTATTATGTCGGGAAGACTGGACGCCGGGTTACCTTTGAGTGGGCACTAATCCATAAAGTGAATGATACGCCCGAGGCGGCGCGCGAACTCGCCTCCCTGTTGAAGGGATTGCTTTGCCACGTCAATGCCATTCCCCTGAATCCAACTTCTGGTTATTCGGGTCAGGCCGCAAGCCGCAAGAGCGCGGCGATTTTCAGAGAGATACTGGTCGTGGCTGGCATCCCCTGTACTATCCGCATGCGTCGGGGGATTGATATTCAGGCAGGATGTGGTCAGTTGGCTGGATCTGTGAATAACTTGGTTAATACTTAGAGATGGAAGTTAATGGCTATGCGCATGTGCATTCTTTTGCTTGTCAGAACTTCTTTCTTGCTGTATAGTCGGAAACATATCTGAATCCGGGACATTGGTGAAAAATGCAATCGAAAGAAAAATGGCTTGACCGTCCAATCCACCCTGCCCTACCAGCAATCACTTTTGAGACTCTGATTTTTGCCGGCATTATCCTGCTGGCCTTTATCTCACGCTTCTATAATCTCGGCGCACGCGTTATGAGTCACGATGAAAGCCTGCACACCTATTTTTCCTGGTTACTATATCGTGGGCAGGGCTATCAGCATGCACCCATGATGCATGGCCCCTGGCAATTCCACTTTATCGCCCTGTCCTATTTCCTCTTTGGGGTGAGTGATTTTACTGCACGCATCCCTGCCGCTATGTTCGGGATCGCCAGCATCACCATGGTCTGGTATTGGCGCCATTTCCTGGGTCGGGTCGGCGCTCTTATTGCCGGTACTCTCCTCCTGATCTCTCCTTACATGTTATTCTACAGTAGGTATGTTCGTGAAGATATGTACGCGGTGTTTTCCGGCATCCTGATGTTATATGTGGTCCTGCGATATATGGAGACAGGCAGGTCTCGCTATCTCTATATATTTGTGGTTTCCCTGATTATCCACGTCCTGGATAAGGAAACATCTTTCATTGCTGCTGCCCAGCTCCTTCTCTACCTCGCCATCTATTTTCTTTCCCGCGTTACGCGTCAGCCCTGGCGGATCCGCCCTTCCGATTACCGCCCCTTCATCATTGCCCTATCGATCGGGATGCTTTTTTTAGCCGCGACCGGAGGCGTGGCCTTCTATGCTCGCGAAGCTTCAACAATTTCCGGCACAGAGACCGCCGCTCCATCCAACCCAGATCAGTCAGCGCTTTCATCCACAACGCCCAAAGACTCCGCCCCGGTCTCTGTTCTCGGGATCCTGGCTTTCCTGAGTCTGGGTTCTTTGGCTTTTGCCGGCTACTTCCTGATCCGAGGCTATGGCTGGAAGCGGATTCTTGATGAGCGCTCCTTTGATCTACTCATTCTGACTGGCACACTTGTTCTTCCCAGCTTGACGCCCTTGTTGATGAAGCTCACAGAGAGATGGGTGAAGGTAACCCTTCCAACAGATGGCCCATCCGTGCAGAACCTCACCTCGGGTGAGATTGCCATCGTGGCCATTTATCTTGGGTCGGTCTTCGCCACTTCCATTTTGATCGGCTGGATCTGGAATAAGCGGCTTTGGTGGAAGTTGGCGCTCACTTTTTGGGTTCCATTTACAGTTTTCTATACAACTTTCTTCACCAACAGTGATGGCTTCTTTACCGGAACCCTGGGCTCACTCAGCTACTGGCTCGTACAGCAGGGTGTGGAGCGCGGAAGCCAGCCTTGGTATTACTATCTTCTTATCCAGATTCCCGTGTATGAATTTCTGCCTGCGCTGGGGTTGATCCTGGCAGTGTATTTGGGCTTGCGCCGACGAGAGATGAGTACCCCAATGTCTTCTGGGGATTCAGCGGGGGAAGACCCATCCCCTGAAAAACCCGGCTTTGAACAGAAAGATGCTGAGTCTGGCCACGATCCGAATTTTATCAATACCTTTACCCTGCTTGTCTGGTGGAGCGTATCCAGTCTGATCGCCCTGTCTTACGCTGGCGAACGCATGCCCTGGCTCACTGTTCACATTGCCTGGCCGATGATCCTGATTACCGGCTGGGGATTGGGCCAGGTAATTAACAGCATCGACTGGGAACGGCTGCACAAACAAAAGGCCTTGCTCACCCTGGGGGTAGTGATCATTTTCATTGCCAGCCTTTCAAGCGCTCTCTTCAATTGGAATTTAAATTCCCCATTCCAAGGCCGGGAATTGGCACAGCTCCAGGCAACAAGCTCATTCTTACTCCCCGCTGGTGCCTCAGTTGCCTCCGCAATCGCTCTATTCTATTTGCTGCGCAGCTGGTCCTCATCCCAGGTCAAATCTGTGTTCACGCTGACCATCTTTGCCTTTCTTGTGGTGATTACAGGGCGCGCTTCTTTTCGGGCCGCTTATATTTTTTATGATGATGCCACCGAATTTCTTGTCTATGCGCATGGCGCACCTGGAATTAAACAAGTGATTTCCCAGGCCGAGGAAATCTCGGAGCGTACTGTAGGCGGGCTGAATGTTGCCATCGCCTACGACGCCAGTGCTCCCGATACAGGCGTCTCCTGGCCTTTTGTCTGGTATTTGCGGGATTTCACAAACCAACGCTCATTTGATGCCCCAACCCGGTCTCTTCGGGATTCAACTCTTGTTATCGTGGATCAGAAGAATTTCGACAAGATCGAACCTGCACTGGGCCCCGATTACTTCCGTGTTGACTATATCCGTATGTGGTGGCCAATGCAGGATTACTTTGGGGTTGTCACACCGCGTGACCCGTCCATTCCTTTCGACAGCAATTACTCCTGCCGCGGCCTGCTGGGATTTCTTCGTCTTTCCAGAAGTCGGGATTATTCCCGCTTCTGCAGCGTTTTCACGGACCCAGTTGTGCGCGCCGGAATTCTGGATATTTGGTGGAATCGGGATTACACCCGTTACGCTGAAGCAACCGGCCATACTGACCTGACGCTCGCGACCTGGCAGCCAGCAGATCAGATGCGCCTCTATATCCGCAAGGAGGTGGCATCGCAGATATGGAACTATGGCGTGGGTCCGGTTCAATCCGAGGCCGTGGTCGACCCCACCGAGGGAAAGATCGTTGAATTGGGTGCAGATCAAATCATTACCTCCGCGCAGATTCAGCCTGCTGGATTAAACATGCCGCGATCCTTGGCCTTTGCCCGCGACGGAAGCTTCTATGTGGCAGATTCTCTCAATCATCGCATCCTTCACCTCGGATCAGATGGCAGATTGATCAGTTCCTGGGGCTCATTTGCCCAGAGCACGGATCAGGCGGCGGCACCTGCTGGAACCTTTAATGAACCTTGGGGTGTCGCTGTTGGACCAGATGGCTCTGTCTATGTGACCGACACGTGGAATCATCGCATTCAGAAATTCTCCAGAGACGGTAACCCCCTGACCCAATGGGGCATCTTTGGGCAGGCCGAAACACTCGATGCCCTGTACGGTCCGCGAGGGATCGCAGTGGGACCCGATGGAAGGGTCTTCGTTGCTGATACTGGCAATAAACGCATCGTTGTCTTCGACGCCAACGGCAACCCAATTACGCAGTTCGGCTCGGGTGGCTTTGAGCCAGGCCAGTTCGATGAACCGGTCGGTATCGCGGTGGATTCAAATGGCAAGGTTTATGTTGCCGATACATGGAACCAGAGGATTCAGACCTTCCTTCCTTCTGCCGATGGCCTTACTTTCACGCCCGACAGGCAATGGGACGCCTTTAGCTGGTTCGGTCAGTCGCTGGAAAACAAACCTTTCATCGCCGTGAATTCGCAGGGTCATGTATTTGTGACCGATCCAGATGGTTATCGCGTTTTGGAGTTCTCCGGCTCGGGCGAGTTGATCCGAGTCTGGGGAGACTACGGTGAAACCCCAACCACCTTCGGCCTTCCTTCAGGTATCGCGGTCGCTCCCGATGGCAGGATCTGGGTGACCGACTCTGTATTTCAGCGCATTATGAGGTTCACCGTCCAATAGGATCCCTAAAGACGTGTCTTCAAAAAGAGCAATACTCTGTTGCTCTTTTTGATTCCCACTCAGATGATCAAAAAAGTGCCGGTGGTATAATCGTCCTGCAATAATTCCAGGCGAAAGCTTGTCCAAGAGGATGTGATGAAACTGCATGAATATCAGTCAAAACAGCTTTTTTCCAAGTACGGCATACCCATCCCAAGAGGACAGGTAGCGGCTACCGCAAGCGAAGCAAGGCATATCGCGACTGAACTCGGTGGCCGCGTTGTAATTAAATCCCAGGTCCTGGTTGGCGGTCGGGGCAAAGCGGGAGGAGTAAAGCTCGCAAACACTCCGCAGGAGGCTGAACAGCTTGCGACCCAGATACTTGGCATGGAGATCAAGGGACTGCCCGTTCGCAAGGTCCTCGTGGACGAGGCGGCAGGGATCGATCAGGAAATCTACTTCGCGATAACAAACGACCGCGCTGCCCGTAAACCGGTCATGATGGCTTCCTCAGCTGGAGGAATGGAGATCGAGGAAGTCGCAGAAAAATCTCCCGAGAAGATTATTAAAGTCCATATCGATCCTCTTCTCGGCCTTCGCGACTACCAGGCACGCGACATTGCCGCTTCCATCGATCTGCCCCGCCAATACTGGAAGGACTTTGCCTCCATCGCTGGCGGCCTGTGGAAAGCCTATAGCCTGAATGATGCCACCTTGGCCGAGATTAACCCACTTGTCATCACCAAGGATAAACGCCTGATTGCCCTGGATGGCAAGGTCATCATTGACGATAATGCTCTTTTCCGCCATCCTGAACTGGCCGAGATGCGTGACATTGACGAGGAAGCGCCTGCTGAAACCGAAGCTCGCAAGTACGGGCTTTCCTTTATCAAGCTGGAAGGGGACATCGGCTGCATGGTAAATGGCGCCGGGCTGGCCATGACCAGCATGGATATTGTCAAGCTGTTCGGTGGTGAACCAGCTAATTTCCTGGATATTGGCGGTGGAGCCGGGTCTGAAAAGGTTGCTGCGGCCCTCCGCATTATCCTGTCAGATCCCAATGTAAAGGCAGTTCTTTTCAATATTTTTGGTGGTATCACACGCGGTGACGAGGTCGCCCGCGGGATTCTGGCCGCATTGGCGGAGGTCAAACCCAAGGTTCCAATGGTGGTGCGCCTAGTGGGGACCAATGCCGAAGAAGGGCGCCAACTGCTCGCGAACGCGAACATGATCACTGCAACGACGCTGGCTGATGCTGCCCGAAAGGCGGTCGCGGCTGCAAAGGAAACCCGCTCATGAGCATTCTGGTCACCAAAGAAACGCGCCTGCTGGTGCAGGGTATCACTGGAAATGAAGGTCTCTTCCATACGACTCAAATGGTAGCCTATGGAACCCAGGTGGTAGCCGGAGTAACCCCGGGCAAAGGTGGCGAATGGGTCTTGGATGGAAAGATCCCCGTATTTGACTCCGTTAAATTGGCTGCCGATGCCACTGGTGCCAACGCCTCGATCATTTTTGTCCCCGCCCGCTTTGCTCCCGATGCCCTTTTCGAGGCAGCAGACGCTGGAATTCCGCTTATTGTCTGCCTTACAGAGGGTATTGCAGTTCAGGATATGATGCGCGTCCGCAACTATCTCGACCAGAAAAGAGTCAGGCTTATTGGCCCCAACTGCCCAGGCCTGCTTACCCCTGGCGAGGCCAAGGTCGGCATCATCCCCGGAAACATCGCAATTCCTGGAAATATCGGTGTTGTCTCCCGCTCCGGGACGCTCACCTATGAGGTGTTATATGCTCTCATGCAGGCAGGTATGGGCGCATCCACTTGCGTTGGCATCGGCGGCGATCCAATAAATGGTACGAATTTCATCGATGTTTTGGACCTGTTTGAGCATGACCCACATACAGAAAAGGTGGTCATGATTGGTGAGATTGGTGGCACGGATGAAGAGAAAGCTGCTGAGTTTATTGCTTCAAGAATGACCAAACCGGTAGTCTCATTTATCGCTGGCCAGACAGCTCCTCCTGGCAAACGCATGGGCCATGCGGGTGCGATTATCGAGGGGAAGGCCGGCACCGCCGCAGACAAGATCCATGCTCTCGAAGCGGTAGGAGTCCGGGTTGCCAAACATCCTGAGGAGATCCCAAGTCTGCTCTAGAGGGGCGGCCCTTTACGCCATCGCTTCCTTGGTGAACAAGTAGAGCCGCCCAGATGGACGGCTCTACGTTATAATCGCGATCGTCAGACTACTTGTGCGAGTCGATGTATTTTACCGCTTC
>CAYMQX010000021.1:0-16022 GCA_964392495.1 uncultured Anaerolineaceae bacterium | reverse complement strand
ACGGGCAGGGGGAAGGATCCCGAGAACATCCAGTAGCCGGGTCATCCAATCCGGATCCTTGCCGAAATTACACCACCAAGCCCCGCGCCCGCCCCGGACCTTCTCCCCCAGATCCGGAAGGCGCGCGGGCTGCTCCCCCTCTATGGCAGGAGGGTACCTCAGAACGATCTGGCCGTTCTCCCAGCCTATGCTGGATAAGCCAGAGTCTTCGGCCCGAAGTTTGATCCGCATTTGATAGAGGAGGTTCTTCACCATGTCTGGAAGGAGCCCAAAGCGGTCCTGGAATTCCGAACCCAAAGCTTCGATCTCTCCCTCATCCCGCAAATCCGCAATGCGTCGATAGAGTCTCAGCCGCAGATCCTGGTCGGGAATGTATTCAGGCGGGATCCCGATGGCAAGGGGCAAATCCACATTGACAGGCACGGCCAGCGGAAGGTTGAAGGGTGATGCAGAAAGGGGCTGCGCAGCCAAACCCATCCCCCCTCGGAGGCGGCGGACGGCATCAGCAAGCAGGCGGGTATAAAGGTGAAAACCCACATCCTGAATAAACCCATGCTGGCGGGTGCCGAGCAGTTCACCGGCGCCGCGTATCTCAAGATCACGCATGGCAATCGAATACCCAGCTCCAAGCTGGGTATTCTCAGCAATCACTTCCAGGCGCTGCTGCCCTTCGAGTGTAGGAGAAACCTTGTTATGACGAAAAAAATAGGCATAGGCCCGCATTGCACCACGACCCACGCGTCCACGAAGCTGGTAGAGCTGTGCCAGTCCGAATGTATCCGCGCGGTCCACGATCAGAGTATTGGCATTGGGAATATCCAGACCCGATTCAATAATGGTCGTCGAGAGGAGAATATCCACCTGCCCGGCATTAAACCGGTGCATGACAGCAGAGAGCTCCTGCTCGGGCATTTGCCCATGACCAATATCCACCCGCGCCTCGGGGACCAATCTCTCCAGATGAGACTTCATGGCATCGATGGTATGCACGCGGTTATGCACAAAATAAATCTGGCCGCCCCGCTCGAGTTCCCTGAGCACGGCCTGTCGAACCAGACGAGGTGAATAGGGACCCACATGCGTAACAATAGGAAGGCGCTCTTCAGGGGCGGTATTCAGGTTGGAAATGTCGCGAACACCAGACAGCGCCATGTACAGGGTGCGTGGGATGGGGGTGGCGGTGAGGGTCAGCACATCCACCTCCGTGCGCAGCTTTTTCAGATGCTCCTTGTGAGTTACACCAAAACGCTGGTCCTCGTCGATAATCACCAGGCCCAGATCCCTAAACTGCACATCCGCGGAAATCAACCGATGCGTGCCGATAATGATGTCCAGGTCTCCGGTAGCCAGAGCGGAGAGAATGGCGGCCTGCTCACGAGAGGACCTGAAGCGCGAGAGCATTTCAACCTGGACCGGAAAAGCCGCCAGCCGCTGAACGAAGGTTTCATAATGCTGTTGCGCAAGGACGGTTGTTGGAACGAGGATGGCCACCTGCCTGCCATCCATGACCGCCTTGAAAGCGGCCCGCAGAGCCACTTCGGTCTTGCCGTAGCCCACATCTCCGCATAGCAGCCGATCCATGGGTCGGGGTAACTGCATATCCAGTTTGATCTCTTCCAGGGCGCGGGTCTGGTCATTAGTCTCCACGTAGGGGAAAGAACCCTCCAATTCCTTTTGCCAGGCTGTATCAGGGGGAAAGGCATGTCCCTGCGAGATCTGCCTGCGAGCATACAATTCAAGCAGTTCGACGGCTACACGTTGAACCGCCTCCTTGACACGGGCCTTTTTATCGCTCCAACCTTGCCCGGCAAGATGATCGAGAGAAGGAGCAGCGGCATCTGCACCTATATAGCGGGTTAACCGATCGGCCTGGTGGACAGGGACGAACAACAGATCGCCGCTGTCATATTCGACGGCAAGAAATTCGCGGTCATGGTTTTCCAACCGGCGCTGAACAAGTCCGGTAAAGCGTCCAATTCCGTGATCCACATGGACTACAAGATCGCCCACCTGCAAGTCGGCATAGAGCGTTTCGGGGGTCTCAACAGCGGGCCGTTGATGAGTGCGGGGCTGGGGACGCTCCCACCCAAAGACCTCGGAATCGGTGATCAGGAAAAAATCGTTGAGCCGCCAGCCTTCCGAAAGGGAGGCCTCGATGAACTGCGGCCCGGCAGGGTAAGCTGCCCCCGAATCAAAGGAACCTGCCCTCTGCCTCCAAAGGTCGTGAAGGCGAGGGCTTTGTCGCGAAACGATGGTGACAGTTTTCTCCTCCTGAACCAACCGGGCCAGATAATCCTCAAAGGGTTTCAGCCTTCCCGCGAAGCGCTCAATGTGACCGAAGGCATCGGCGAGGCTGCCCGGAGCAGCCATTCCACCTTCTTCCGAACGACCAAGTTCGAGGCTGCGACGCCCGTGGATATTATCGAAGAGCTCGGACCAGGTGATATAGGGTATGGGATAGTTCGAGGGCAGGAGGCCTTCCTCGACGCTTTCCTTGCGGAAATGGACTGCCTGCTCCTCGATCTCGTTGGCCATCATCGATGCCAGACTGACATCATCGATTAAAACAAGACATTTTGCAGGCAGATAATCCAACAGGCTGGCTGGAGCAGGGTGCAGAACCGGAATGAGAAATTCGGTGGCACGATCTTCTTCCAGTCCGTCTTCTTCCAGACGGAGAGATTTCAGTATCTGCGGTTCCGCCAGGATAAATTCACGTCCTGGCGCAACCAGAACTTCCTCAAGTGTTTGAAGCGTCCTTTGAGTGGCGGGATCAAAACTTCGAATACTTTCAAGCTCATCACCGAAGAAATCCAGCCTGACGGGGGATGCCTGTGAAGCAGGCCAGATATCCAGCAGGCCGCCCCGATGGGAGAATTGACCAGCCTCGAGGACAGTATTGACCCTGGTATAACCACTTCGAATCCAAGCCTGCAGCAGTTTCTCGGGCTGGATGGTGTTTCCCGCTGCCAGCCGCATACATGCCTTCAGGAAATCCCGTCTCGGCATGGTCCGGGTCATAAGCGCCCGGACCGATGAAACGATAAGAGGCGGGGTCTCAGGTCGGGCAGTAAAGGGAAGATGGTAAGCGGCGAGGGCCGCCAGCGTATTAAGGCGATCTCTCCGGGTAGCCGCCCCCCAGGCGGCCTGCTCGTAGAACAGGGGGTTGGGCTCGCCGAAAAGATAGCGCGGCGAATTCAGCCAGAAGCCGGCCTCGTCGAACAAGGCCATGGCATGGTCAGCCCGGTCTGTGATCAGCAGAACAGGCCACTGGATATCAGCGTGCAGGGCCGCGGTTACCGGCAGGCGGGCGGCGCGCGGCAATCCAAGTGCGGGGATCGAGATGCCTCCCTCAAGGGATGCAAGCACCTGCTGATAGGCTGCAAGCTGTTGGACCTGCTGAACGATCATGGATGTCATGTCAAGGCCATGGATCTATCGAGACTCAACGGCGCTTCCATTGAATTTATTCATGGCAGTATCCAGGCCACGGAGAATAAATTCCAATACCGCTTCTTCGGCATGGCCAAGGATATCCGGCAGGAGCTTTAGATCCTCACGGGAGAAATTCTGGAGCACATAATCCGCGGGATCCATTCTTCCAGGGGGTCTGCCGATCCCGATTCTCAAGCGAGGGAACTCATTGGTCCCCAGATGCTCAATGATCGAACCCATGCCGCGTTGTCCCCCGGCGCCACCTGAGGAACGGATCCTGACAGTGCCCAAAGGCAGGTCCAGGTCATCCGCGATCACCATCAAGCAGGAAGTTGGGATTTTGTAGAAGCTCATCAATCCCTGGACCGATTGTCCGGAGAGGTTCATAAAGGTTTGAGGCTTCGCCAGGAGGACCTTGTGATCTTCGAAAACCGCACTTGTCACGATAGCCCTGGATTGAAGCTTCATTCCCTGCGCCGCCAGGCGCACAGCCAGGCGATCGAGGGTCATGAACCCGGCATTATGCCGGCTGTCTCTATACTGGCGTCCAGGGTTCCCCAGACCAACCAAAAGGAATGTATCGACAGGCATCCATCAGCTCCTGGAACAGCAATCAATGGCGGCGCGTTCGAAGCAGCAGGCCGAGCGCTGCGAAAAGAGCCATGACCAGGATCGCGCTGCGTCCAAAGATCGAATAGACCGTTCCTCGATCCAACTCCGCAGGATTCGCGGGCAACGGGACCTGAGGTTTCATGACCTCGGGGGTACTCTGTAGAGAGAGCGTGGGAAAGACTGCCTCAGGGATATCTTCAAGTGACTCCGGTGTTTCCGAAGGCAGGGTCTGAAAAAGAGTGGGGGTCGCGGGTGGCGCATCGTTACGAATATGCAGTTCCTCCACGATAGCCTCCTGTGAACTACCGTCAGCCTGAAAAACCCGCAAGCGGAGTCGGTAATCCCCATCAGTGAGCTGCGAAGTATCCCAGAGGGCGAGCGGCCCTTGTTGAACGCTCCCAGGAAGCTCCTGAAGAAAAAACCAGGTTCCAGTAGTATCGGCAGCATAGGCAAACGCCAATTCAGCAGAGGAGAAGCCTGGGGCGCCAAGGCTGCCCAGTATTTCCATACGGCCTGTGAGGATAGCCCCATTTTGAGGCGCACTGATCGTCGGACCGGTCTGGAAAAAGAGGCCCGGAACGACCAAGACAACGAGGAGGAAAACAGAGATGCCCATGAATGCCGAACATATAAGTTTATCATGACGGTAAGGGAGGGTCAAATTTCCCCCTCAGTGCTGATCGTCGCGCACAAAAAATATGATGTAATTCCGGGATGCCTTCCCAGGCTGAAAGCTTTCTTAACGGGGTGGATTTCTTTCAACACACTCTCCCCCAAGGGATGCATCCGCAGCCTGATGAAGAGAGGCGGGAAATTATGGTAAACTCGGAAAGTCTATCCAGGAGAATCTAAATGACCAAATCCCGCGCTGAACAATTGGTGGACCGGCTGAGAGCCATGCAGGCTTCAGCTCCAGATATCGAAGCATCAGCCGTGGTCTCGGTGGATGGGTTGATCATGGCCTCGGCGCTTCCGCAAGAAGTGGAAGAGGATCGGGTTTCAGCGATGTCTGCAGCCATGCTCAGCCTGGGTGAACGAATATCAGGAGAACTGGGGCGCAAGGGCCTTGAGCAGGTCTATATCAAAGGCAATGCCGGCTCGATCATCCTGACCTCCATCGGCGAGGAAGCCGTGCTGACGGCCCTGGCCCGCCAGGATGCAAAACTGGGGCTGATCTTTCTGGAAATGCGCCGGGCCGCCGAAGACCTGGCGAAACTGGTAGGATGAAAAGTCCGAAACCATCCAACTTACATCTACATCCCCAGTGGGGAGGGCTTTTGAGCCCTCCCCACTGCCTTTATAAAGCCGGCAGGACCGATTAAAAAAAGGTGAAAAAATGACGACAAAGTATTTGTTTTTTACGGGCGGCGTGGTTTCCTCGGTTGGAAAAGGCGTCACAGCGGCTGCCATGGGACTGCTCCTGAAGGAGCGCGGGTTCAAGGTGGCAGTGCAGAAGCTGGATCCCTATATCAACGTAGATCCCGGAACCATGAGCCCCTACCAGCATGGCGAGGTCTTCGTGCTGGACGACGGCGCCGAAACCGACCTTGATCTGGGCCATTATGAGCGATTCATTGATATTCGTCTGAGCCGGGTCAGCAACTTCACCACCGGGCAGGTCTATGCAGAGGTAATTTCAAAGGAACGGCGCGGCGATTTTCTGGGGGGAACCATTCAGGTAATCCCTCATATCACAAACGAGATCAAGCGACGGGTAGGCTTGGTGGCCAAGGAGACAGGCGCGGAGATCGTGATCGTGGAGGTAGGCGGAACGGTGGGCGATATTGAATCGCAGCCATTTCTGGAGGCCCTACGGCAGCTCCGCAATGAGGTAGGCCGTGAGAACTGCCTGTTTGTCCACGTAACCTGGCTCCCCATCATCGGTGCCACAGGAGAGATGAAAACCAAGCCGACCCAGCACTCCGTGGCTGCGCTGCGGTCAATCGGGATTTCACCAAATCTCATTATCGCCCGTGCGGATGCTCCTATCGATGATAGTCTATGCGAAAAGATCGGATTGTTCTGCGACGTGGAAAAGGGAGCGGTCATCCCGATGCCCACCGCGGATGTGTTATATGCAGTGCCCCTGATACTGGAAAAACTGGGTGTAGGCGAGCTCGTGCTCGAAAAGCTGACATTGGAGGCTACACGGACGCCGAATATGAAGCCATGGCAAAAGCTTGTTGAGGAGGTACGCAACCCTCGTCCGGCAGTCAAGATCGCCTTGGTGGGAAAATATGTGGAGCTTCAGGATGCCTACATGTCGGTGCGGGAGGCCCTCAAGCATGCGGCGCTGGCGAACGGAGTGGATGTGGAGATCGGCTGGGTGCATTCAGCCGACCTTGAAAAAGACAGGGGATGGGATATCGTACGAGGTGCCGACGGGATTGTGGTTCCAGGCGGGTTCGGTTCGCGAGGCATTGAAGGCAAGATCATGGCGGCGCGCTATGCCCGTGAAAAAAATGTCCCATACCTTGGTCTGTGCCTGGGAATGCAGGTCATGTGCATCGAGTTCGCCAGGAATGTGCTGGATCTGGAGGATGCCAACTCCTCGGAGTTCGACCGCGCGACCGAACATCCCATCATCGACCTGATGATCGACCAGCGATCCATCACGGACCTTGGAGGGACCATGCGCCTGGGATTGTATCCGTGCGTGCTTCAGCCTGGCACGAAGGCGGCAGCCGAATATGCAGTGGAACAGGTGGAGGAACGGCACCGCCACCGTTTCGAATTCAATAATCTCTACAGGAAAACATTCCAGGAAAAAGGAATGGTCTTCTCGGGTCTATCCCCGGATGGCAAGCTGGTTGAAATCGCTGAGATGAAGGATCATCCCTATATGGTGGGGAGTCAGTTCCATCCTGAATTTCTCTCCCGGCCCATGCGGCCTCATCCGCTATTTCGCGGGCTGTTGAAAGCTGCCCGTGAACGAGCGAACCTGTAATCTGGAATGGCACAGACCTCCCGAACGACGCTGATAAGAGCGTCGTTTTTTCTCCATATATCAGGAGGAAGATCATCGGATTATTTCTTATTTATGTCACTTGACCAGTCAAAAATTGAGCGATATAATTGAATAATTGGAATAATCTGATTAATCAAATAAAAATGCACGATCGAACCAACCTTACCCCAATCTCCGAGTTCATGCAGTACCTCGCCAAACACAGAGACTCGGATACTCAGCCCCTGCCCTCTCTGAACGATCTGAGCCATGAATTGGGTCTAAGCGTGGCCTCGTTGCGGGAACAGTTGGAGGTGGCGCGGGCACTGGGACTTGTGGACGTCAAGCCGCGTGTAGGAATCCGGCGGCTGCCGTACACATTCCGCCCGGCTGTCCACCAGAGTCTCTCCTATGCTCTGGCCCTGGATGAGAACAAATTTACGAAATTTTCAGAACTTCGAAACCATATAGAAACCGCATATTGGGACGAAGCCGTCCGCCTTCTGACCGAGGACGATCAGGAGGAGCTACGGGCTTTGATTCACCGGGCGCGCGATAAACTGAGCCCGCCCAATATCCAAGTCCCCCACGAGGAGCATCGCAGTCTACATCTCCTGATCTATCGCCGGCTTGAAAACCCCTTTGTCACCGGCCTGCTGGAGGCTTACTGGGATGCTTACGAGGAGGTGGGGCTAAATGTGTTCGCCGGGAGCTATGAGTACCTCAAAAAGGTCTGGCAATACCATGAAACCATGGTGGAGGCCATCTGCAAGGGCGATTACCAGGCAGGACGTGAAGCACTGATCACGCATATAGACATGCTTTATGAACGGCCTGAGTGAAATTCCAAGAGGAGTGATATGAACAGGAAAGTTGTGAACGATTTTTCGATCACGGTCGGGACAGTGAATGGATCGGGAAGTTCAACAGCAAACAACACGATCCTGAGGGCCTTGTTCAAGATGGGGATACCGATCTCGGGAAAGAACCTGTTTCCTTCCAACATCCAGGGCCTGCCAACGTGGTATACGATCCGGCTGAGTAAACAGGGCTTCACAGCCCGGCGCGAGATCAGTGAGGTGATGGTAGCCATGAATCCGGGTTCCTTTGTCAAAGACCTGGCGTCCGTGGAACCGGGGGGAGCGTTCTTGTATGCCGACGACATCAAACAGCCGATCACACGCGACGATATCTCGGTTTATGCCATGCCTGTAAAGCAGTTAATGCGCGAGCAGACGGAGGTGGCTTCAAACCTGCGCGACCTGGTCTCCAACATGGTTTACGTAGGGGTGCTGGCGCAACTGCTTGGTATCGATCTGAGTGCGGTACATGCCGCACTGGAATTCCACTTCAAAGGAAAAGAAAAACCGATCTCGCTAAACTTTAACACAGTAAAAGCGGCGGCCGAATGGGCAAAGGCCAATTTAACCAAAACGGATCCGTTTTTTGTAGAACCGATGCATAAGACGGAGGGCTTAATCATGGCCGATGGTAATACCGCCGCCGCAATCGGTTCAATCTATGGAGGCCTTCAATTCGCAGCCTGGTACCCGATCACCCCGGCATCTTCACTGGCCGAGTCCATCATTGACTATCTTCCGATGCTGCGCAAACGCGAGGATGGAAAACACACCTATGCCGTGCTGCAAGCGGAAGATGAACTCGCAGCGATCGGCATGGCAATCGGCGCGGGCTGGAGCGGCTTGCGATCGATGACATCAACCTCCGGCCCGGGCCTTTCGCTGATGACCGAGTTCACCGGCCTGGCATACTATAGCGAGGTACCTGTCGTAATCTGGGATGTGCAGCGCATTGGTCCTTCCACGGGTCTTCCCACCCGTACCTCCCAGGGCGACCTCAGTTTTGTGGCGTTCATGGGACATGGTGACACGCAGCAGGTGATCCTTCTGCCGGGTGGAGTGGATGAATGCTTTGAATTCGGCTGGAGATCCTTCGACATCGCCGAGAGGCTTCAGACTCCTGTCTTTGTTCTGAGCGATCTGGACATGGGAATGAACCAGTGGATGTGCAAGCCGTTCAAATATCCGGATACTCCCATGGACCGCGGCAAGATCCTCTGGGAAAAGGACCTTGATGAATTGAAGACCAAATGGGGCAGATATCTTGACATGGATGGCGACGGTATTGCCTACCGTACGGTCCCAGGTAACAAGCACCCGATGGCTTCCTATTTCCTGCGCGGCACCGGACACGATGAAAACGCGCGCTACAGCGAGGAACCTTCCGTATGGCTGCGGAATATGGAACGGCTTAAAAAGAAATATGAGACAGCTCGAAAATATGTACCAGCCCCGATTATCCGAACGATGAGAGATGCCACGGTGGGCATAATTGCCTACGGATCTACCGAGGCAGCCATTGACGAGGCCCGGCATCAACTGGCCAAAGATCATGATATGTCGAGCGATTTCATACGCATCCGCGCGCTGCCATTCACCACAGAGGTCCGGAAATTTATCGAAAAACATCCGGTCAATTACGTGGTGGAAATGAACCGGGATGGACAGCTTCACCAACTACTGACTCTGGATTATCCTGAATTCGCGACCCGGCTTGTCTCCGTGGCTTTTGGAGACGGGATGCCGGCTTCAGCACGCTGGGTGCGGGAAGGCATCCTTGCCCGATTGAATGTAAAACGTCCCAATCAAAAACAATCATCCCCGAAGCGCACCATTAAAAACAGGCCTGGTGTCCGGAAAGGCCGGCCTGCATCGCCTATGCAAACAAAAGCCACCGGTAAGCGCGCCACATCCGGGCGCAGCTCAAAAACCAGGGCTCAGAAATAAGAAGGAGCATAGATCATGACAGCAACCATTCCTGTGGCCGGTATGCAGGCCATCCAGGTCAATGCAATCGGGCTCTCTAAGAACGACTACCGCGGCAACCCCACTACATTATGCCAGGGATGCGGTCATAACTCGATCTCCAACCAGATCATCTCGGCACTATACGAACTGGATATCCAGCCAAATAGTCTCGCCAAGTTCAGCGGGATCGGCTGTTCGAGCAAGAGTCCGACCTATTTTCTCAACCGCTCTTTTGGCTTCAACGGCCTTCACGGGCGAATGCCCTCGGTGGCGACAGGCGGCCTGTTTGGTGACCATACGATGAAGGGCATCGGCGTGTCCGGGGATGGAGACACTGCAAGCATCGGCATGGGTCAGTTTAAGCATGTTGTCAGGCGCAACCTGAACATGGTTTATATCATTGAGAATAACGGCGTGTACGGCCTGACCAAGGGCCAGTTCTCGGCCACTGCCGAGGTGGGGCTTACGCTTAAAAAGCAGGGTGTGAACCAATACATGCCGATCGATATCTGCATGGAGGCGCTGGCATCCAATGCAACCTTCGTCGCGCGTTCTTTTGCAGGCAACCCCAAGCAGGTCAAGGAATTGTTAAAGGCTGCCCTGGCACATAACGGGATCGCTGTCCTGGATATCATCAGCCCGTGTGTTACCTTCAACAACCAGGATCAGGCGGTACATTCCTATACCTGGGGGAAGGATCATGAGGCCCCGCTGCATGAAATTTCCTTCGTCCCTGCGCGGGAAGAGATCATGCTGGAAGCTGACATGGAAACCGGCGAAATCCGGGAAGTCACCCTCCACGACGGGTCTGTGGTCATACTGAAGAACCTGGACAAGTTCTATAACCCTCTTGATCGGTGGGAAGCTCTGCACACCCTGGAGGAGGCCCAGCGCAATAACTGGCTGGTCACAGGCCTGATCTACATCGAAACGGACAAGCCTTCGCTCGAGGATGCCCAGGGTCTGGTGGATACTCCTCTCAATCGTCTTACAGAAGCCGACTTGCGGCCGAGCCGCGAATCGATCGACCAGATCAATGCCTTGATGTTCTAGCCTGCAAAAAAACTGCATTGAAAGCTGCAAGCCCCCGCCTGTCTTGGCGGGGGAATTTTCGCGCCCAGAACGAGTTCCCGTTATTCCTTCGATGACACGTTCCACTGCAAATAGAGTAAGATTAGGAAGTGATAAAGGCCGGAGAAATTGTCTCTTTTTGCAGTCCGCCCTTCAGTATTTATTGAGGATCGGGGCAAAAGGATTTTTTCTCTGGAAGCTCATAAATCCATCATGACTGATCCATTCATCGAGGAGTCAGAATGCCTTATCATTCCCTGGCATGGCAAGTGGAGAAAATCCAAAGACTCCTCAGTGAGCTAAACGACGAAGCGGATGCACTACCGTCCTTCCACCGTCGAAAGGCAGAAGAAGAGCTCGTCCACTTCAGCCATGCTATGGAGATATGCCTGCATAAAGGGAAGGATGTTGAGCAAAATCCCGGAGCCCGATTGCGGCGCAGCGCCGGAGAAATCGAACACTTTCAAATCGGAAGGGAGGCCGACAGAAAACCCGCCTTTATGGGCGCTATCTCCCGGAATGCAACGGCTGAAACGGTCCAACACATTAGACCCTCAGAAGGGAAAGAACGCGTTGAGAGGGCCCTACGGGAGAGCGAAGCCCGATTTCATATTTCTATAGAAAGCCTTCTGGAGAGTTTTGTGGTATTTTCCGCAGTTCGACAAGTACGCAAGGATGGCAAGCAGGGCAAAATCTCTGACCTGCGTTTCGAGTACGTCAATGCCGCCGCCTCTCGAATTTATCAAAAACCTCGCGGGAAACTTTTGGGGCATACCTTGCTGGAGGTTATCCCCGGCGAGCTTGGGAAAGAGCTTCACAGGCGCTATATAGCAGTACTCAAGACCGGGCAGTCCCTGATGGAACGGGCGATCCTTGGGGATTCCCCCGAAAGCGCGCCGATCCATGATATTCATGCCGTCAGGATGGGCGATGGACTGGTAGTCACGAGCGTGGATGTCACCGACCAGGTGCGCGCCGAGAATGCACGGCGCGAGGCCATGACCCAGATCGAGATCCACCAAAGACTTTCAGAACAAAGCGAACGGGATCGGCAAAGTTACGCGCGTGAGCTGCATGATGGTCCCATACAGAGTCTTGTCAGCGTTGCATATCAAATCCAATTCCTTAAGGATGTATTCCCGGATCCGCAACTGGCAGTCGAGCTTGGACAGATCAACTCCACCGTGCGGGAAGCCATCCGTGAGCTCCGGCAGGTGATCAGCGAACTGCGGCCTCCTTCAGTGCTTCGTTATGGGCTTACCAAAGCGATCCAAATGCAGGCCGGAGAAATCTCCGAGAATCATCCGGGAATTGAATGGCGCTATCGCCTGGGGAAAGATGAAAATCGCCTCCCGGCCACAGTCAGCCTTGCAGTTTTTCGTATTTACCAGGAGGCCGCCAACAACATACTTAGGCACTCCCAGGCTACTCGCGCCTGGGTGGAACTTAAGATGCAAAAAAACCGGATTACGCTCGAAATCCGGGATAATGGCAAGGGGATTCCGCTGAAACAGGAACTCGACAGTCTGATCTTAAATGGTCACTTCGGGCTGGCGGGGATGAGCGAACGGGCGGAGGTTGCAGGTGGGAAGCTAAAGATCACATCCAGGCCAGGAGCAGGCACAAAAATCCGGGTAGTAGTACCCATCCCGGAACTTGAAGTGGGAAGTGACGCCGGATAAATGGCCAGACCCATGCGCAGGGATACGCGGCTCGAAATAAACCCAACCATCCAGCTCAAGGTTGAGGAAATTCAAATTAATTACGTCCAGGCGGCAGGACCTGGAGGACAAAACGTAAACAAGACGGCAACGGCGGCCCAGCTTCGCTTCGACGTGATACAGTCCACTTCGCTTCCGGAGGAGGTCAAATTGCGGTTATTAAAATTGGGTGGCCGGCGCATCACAGCAGAGGGTATCTTGTTAATCGAGGCGCGCAGGTTCCGTACCCAGGAAGCCAACCGCGAGGATGCGTTGAAAAGGCTGAGCGATTTGGTCCGAAAAGCCGGGGAGAAGCCCCGGAAAAGAAAAGCCACGCGACCCAGCCAGCTTTCCCGAGAACAACGACTCCAGGCAAAAAAGAAGCGCAGCGAAATCAAGAAAACGCGGCACGGCGAGCTGGAACTCTAACTCCCAGGCTATCATATCCGAAGGAGGCCTGTCATTTTCTGGTATAATTCCCGCCCGTGACTGGTCCTGTCCCGCGGTCCCGGCTGCGGATATGGAGACCTGCAATATTCAAAGAAAGGAATGCACACGTCATGCCGCTTGCGAAGGAAGTGAAAACGAAGGCGATCCAGGATTTTCACCGTCACGAGACGGATACCGGATCGCCAGAGGTGCAGATTGCGATTCTAACGAATCGAATCAACCAGCTTACCGAGCACCTGCGCGCCAACAAACACGATGAATCGTGCCGGCGCGGTCTGCTTAAGTTGGTCGGGCAGCGCCGCAGGATGCTCGCCTATCTGCGCAAGACGGAGTACCAGCGGTACCTGGAAGTCACCGACCGGCTGAGCCTCCGCCGAAAATAGAATATAGTTCGTCCACCCGTAGGGGCACAGTCTTCTGTGCCCCTACAAATTAGCTCCGCCCCTCAGGAATTGAACAGCGCGAACAACTCGGTTGTGCCCGCTCTTCAGTCCCTGAACAGGCGGAAAATTAAGGGAGTCAGCCCTTCCATGGCGGGTCCCATCCAATAGGAGCAAAATGAAACCAGAAGCCAAACGTTACTCAACCGTTGTTGGAAAACAAACGGTTACCTTTGAGACCGGAAGACTTGCAGGCCAGGCCGGCGGCGCTGTGACCTTTGGAAGCGAGAATTCCATTATCTTTGCCGCCGCCACCATGGGCGGTGTCCGTGAAGGGATCGATTTTTTCCCGCTTTCCGTGGAATATGAAGAAAGACTGTCTGCAGGAGGCAAAATCCCGGGTTCCTTCTTCCGCCGTGAGGGCAGGCCGGGAACCGAGGCGATCCTGACGGCCCGCCTGACGGACCGCCCGCTGCGCCCCTTGTTCCAGCACGGAATGCGCAACGAGGTGCAGGTCATGATGTTCACCCTGTCATCGGACGGGGAGAACCCTTTGGATATTTACGCAATCAATGCAGCTTCCGCGGCCATTATGATCTCGGACATTCCCTGGGGTGGACCGGTGGGGGCCGTCCGGATAGGCCGCATCGATGGCGAGTTCGTTATCAACCCCAGCTTCCAACAAATGGATGCCTCCGATCTGGACCTTCGGCTGGCAGGCACCCGGGATGCAATCCTGATGGTCGAATGCGGTGCAAATGAGATCCCCGAGGATGTCATGGCTGAAGCGCTGATCCTCGGCCAGCAATCCATCCAGCCGCTGATCGATCTACAACTGAAGATGGCGGCAGAGGTTGGAAAATCCAAGCGCGAGCCCACCCTGGCACTGGCAAACGAAGACCTTCAGAAACGTGTTCTTGACCGTGTTAACGGCCCAATGAACGATCTCCTCGATAAACCGCTTACAAAGGTGGAATTTTATGGGGGGATGGACGAGCTTCAGAGCGCGGTCCTTGCAGAGATGATCGTGGAAGGAGACACCAATGCCCCTTCCGAGAAGGATGTTCGCTCGGCTTTCAGCGAGGCTGAACATAAGATCGTCCGCGAGCGCATTTTGAGCGCCGGAAAACGTCCGGATGGGCGGACGCCCACCGAGATCCGTCCGATCTGGTGTGAGGTAGGCATATCGCCTCGCGCACATGGAACCGGTCTATTCACACGCGGCGAGACACAGGTGCTGACGTTCTGTACATTGGGAACCCTGGGCGAAGCACAGGAATTGGACAATCTTTCTCCTGTGGACAGTAAACGCTACATGCACCACTACAATTTTCCACCGTTCTCCACAGGTGAAGTAAAACCGCTGCGCGGACAAAGCCGCCGCGAGGTGGGCCACGGTGCACTGGCAGAGCGCGCACTGGAACCGGTCATCCCGGCGGAAGAGACCTTTCCCTACGCCATCCGCATGGTTTCCGAGGTCCTTTCCTCCAACGGCTCCACATCGATGGGCTCGGTATGCGGCTCAACTTTGGCGCTCATGGATGCTGGCGTGCCTATCAAGTCTCCGGTCTCCGGTGTGGCAATGGGGTTGATCAGCGACGAGCAGGGCCGATACCAGATCCTGACCGACATTCAAGGAACGGAAGATCATCTCGGTGACATGGATTTCAAGGTGGCAGGCACCGCGCAAGGCATTACAGCCCTTCAGATGGATATCAAGATCACGGGGCTCAGCCCGCAGATCATGAAGGAAGCGCTGGAACAGGCGCGATCAGCCCGGCAATTCATCCTGGGGCGCATGTTGGAAGCGCTGGCCGCACCCAGGCCCGAGCTCAAGCCGCACGCGCCGCGCATTATCACCGTGAAGATCCCGGTGGACAAGATCGGTGCCCTGATCGGGCCCGGCGGCAAGAATATCCGGGCTTTACAGGAAGAGACCGGAACAAAAATCGATATCGAGGAAGACGGCACTGTGTACATCGCCTCTGTCCTCGGCACAGGCGCCGAGATCGCGCGACAGCGCGTTGAATCTCTGGGCGAGAACGCGGAGATTGGACGTATCTATACAGGACGTGTGGTCCGTATCGAAGCCTTTGGGGCCTTCGTGGAGATACTTCCCGGCGTGGATGGACTGGTACATATCTCGCAATTGGACAGTGAACGTGTAAACCGGGTGGAAGACGTGGTCGCCATGGGAGATGAAATCACCGTCATGGTGACCGATATCGATCCGCAAGGGAAAATTCGCCTTTCGCGGCAGGCCGTCCTGGAGGGCTGGACCGCAGAGGAAGCGCGTGAGAAAGACCAGCGAAAGCCCGGCGGCGGGCGGCCTGGAGGCGGAGGGCGCGGCGGTGACCGGCACTCCGGTGGTGGCCATCGCGGTGGTGATCGGCGAGGCGGCGACCGCAGATAATCTCCCACACCTGTTTGACGAACCATTGACAGGGCGGCGCCATCTGACGGCCCGCCCTGTTTTCTGTAGCAAATACGATCTCTTCCTTCACTCATCCACAATATGCTGCGCTCAATATCCCGTCTCTACCACGAATACCCGCGCCAATACTGGTTAATGATCACTGGCATCGTCATCAGTACGGCC
>CAYMQX010000020.1:15448-16134 GCA_964392495.1 uncultured Anaerolineaceae bacterium | reverse complement strand
GCGCCCAGATAAAAATCCTGGTTGCGCTCATAAACGATGCGCTCGCGCGGCCGCCACTCCACCAGCTTGTACGGCCCGGTGCCGTTCGGATGGCGATACCAATCGCCGCCCGATTCGACGTTGGCCTTGTCCACCACGAAGGCGGTCGGGTAAGTGAGCTTCAAAATGAAATAGGGTTTGGGCGCGTCGATCGTGACCTGCAGGGTTTGTGCATCCAGGACTTTCAGCCCGCGGATGTGTTCCGCCTGCCCGGCGGCCATTTCCTTCACACCTATGATATCGCCGAGATACGTGCCGGCCGTATCGGAGCCCAATGCCGGGCTGACCGCCCGCTCCCAGGAATAGACGACATCCCCGGCGGTGACGCTTCGCCCATCGTGGAACCTGGCGTTCGGCCTCAGGCTGAAGATATAGACCAGTCCATCCTCGCTCACGCTCCAGCTTTGGGCCAGGTCGGGAGTCAGGTTGAGATGCGGGTCGAAGGACACCAGCCCGCTGAATACCCGTTTGTCACCCGACCCGCGGGTCGTGGCGGGGTCATAATCCCGCGGGTTGTTGGATTCGCCGCCCTCCAGCACCAGGGCCTGGTCCAGCGGGACATCGATCTGCAGGGCTGAGACCGGTCTGGGCGCTGCCCCTCCCAGCAGGGAAAGGACAAGGATCGACCCTAACAGGATGCTGACGGC
>CAYMQX010000020.1:0-15438 GCA_964392495.1 uncultured Anaerolineaceae bacterium | reverse complement strand
AGCCTGTCCATTCCCGCCTCCTTTGCGCTGGCCGCTGCGAACGATCACCATCAGGACGATGACGCCAATCAGCAGGCCAAAGATGCAGCAAAACCCCACCATCGCTAGGGTCAGGATCAGCGGGGGGCCGGATCCCCGCCCTGGTGTGGGCGTCGGGCCGGTATCTGAAAATGAGGAGGTGGGGACGGCGGGCGGCGTGGAACCGGCCTGCGGGGCCGCTCCAAAGACCGGGATCATGGTGGGAACATAGGTTGGTGTGGGTTGGGCCGTCGGTTGTGCCGGCACCGCCCGCGGCGCCGCACCGACCGATTTCCTCCATGCGTCTTCCAGTCCCTCCACATCAAAGCCGTAGGCCGCATGCAGCGCCTCGTCCACGGTACTGCCGCTCTTCAGGCTGGACAGCAGGTCCGACATCTTCTGCTGCCCGTAGGTCCCGATCAGGAATTTGACCAGGCTGTAGGATTGGCTGTAGGAAAGATAGGCTTTGTCCGGGATTTCGGAGAAGCCGGCGCTGAGCGAGCGCACCGAGAGCAGCGTGTCGTTCCGGATGGCAGCCTGGAGCTGCGCCTCGGACGCAGAATCCAGCTCGCCTTCGCTGAACACCGCCAGTCCCTCCGCCAGCCAGGTGGGCATCACGGTCAGGCAGGAGAAGGTGAGGTGTCCCACCAGTACGTGCGTCAGCTCATGCACCACGGTGTTCCGGTCCCAGTTGCTGTCCGAGCCCGAGACTCCCATGATGACCACATTGTGCTCCGCAAATGCCATGCCCCCTGTCCAGGAAGGCTCATAGAGGATGGCTTCGCGCATATCATCGTAATTGGGGTAGAGGTACAGGTCGATGGGGGCCGTGGCTGCAAGCCCCGACTGCTCCTGGTTGAACTTTAATCCCTTGAGCCCTGCATCCAACATGCTCTGGGCGAAGGCCCGATCCCTGCCATAGTAGTGCAGCCGCAGCAGGCCCCCGTCCAGCATCTGCCATTTATGGGTGCTGTCCAGCCAGGTGACCGTCTTTTGGTCGGTGACCGATTCTGCGCCGGATTGGTCCCGGAGGCGCCAGCGCCACCAGATGACCGCGCCAGGAGGCAGCCCGCCGGCCTGGCGCATGTCCCAGGTCCACTCCACCTGTGCGCTGGAGCCGGGCGTGAACTGCGGAAAGGCCTTGGCGATCACTTCGCCACAGGTGGATTGATGTGTGCCATATTCCAGCGTCACGGACTGAATAGGGGAGGCGCTCTGCAGGGACGCCGAGAACGTGATCGTATTGGGGAAATCCAATACGGCCATGTTCCGATCTGCCTGCCGGGGCCCTGCCGCCTGCGCTGTGAAAATGGGAGAGAAAATGACCGCGAAGAATACCAGCGCTTTGAGCGCCCTTGCCTGCATACCGCCACCTCCACCAGGGATAGTGGGGCAACTATATCATAGAGGCCGGGAGGTCCTTCACCTACAGGAATGCAAACCGGCTTAATTGACGCATGTATCCCTTGCAAGTATAATCCTCCCATCCATCCCCTCACTGGAGGGGTTTTGTTGAGGGCCTTATGCCATTGCGCGGGAATCTACGGGATTTTACGATCACCCAGCTCCTCAATCTGATCAATCTTGCCAGTAAAACGGGCACCCTTATCGTGGATGGGCCTACTGAGCAGGCACAGGTCTCATTCCGGCAGGGGAAACTGGCCTATGCCCGCATCGGGCAGGAGGACGGACGCCTGGCGGCGGTGCTCCATCGCGCAAAAAAACTGAATACGAACCAGTACCGCGTCATTTCGGAGCGCGCCGGGGCCATGTCCGACAAGGAACTGGGTCTGCTGCTGATCAACGCCGGCTATGTGACCCAGGAGGATATCCTCCTCAACCTTCAGGCTTATTTCACCGGGAATATCCGCCGGTTGTTCACCTGGGTCGAAGGGATCTTCCGCTTCGAATCCGAGATGCCCCCGCCTGGCGACCGCATCAACGTGCGGCTGGACCTGGAAAACCTCATCATTGAAGGCTCCCGTCATCTGCGGGAATGGGAGCAGCTCCAGGATGAGATCCCCAGCCTGGATATGGCGCTCAAGTTCACCGAGCGTCCGCTGACGAATGTCAACCTTAGCGTGGAAGAATGGCGGGTCGTCAAATATATCAATCCCCGCAACACCATGAAGCAGATCGCCGGCGCCAGCAAACTGAATGAGCTGGAGATCCGCCGCATTGTTTACAGCCTGCTGCAAGCGGGCCTGGTGGAGATCATCCGTCCTGAAGGCGCAGTCGTCCCCGTCAGCGCCAAGACCTTCCCCACCCAGAACCAGGAAGAGCAGAAGTCGCTGATCAATAAACTGATCGGCCGCATCCGTTCGCTGTAGCCTGCTGTAGAGTTTATAAAGGACACGCCTCATGCAAACGGTCAAAATGGTAGTGACAGGCCCCTTCAGCGCCGGAAAGACCGAGTTCATCCAGTCGGTCAGCGAGATCGATGTTGTCTCTACCGAACGGAAGATCACCAGCAAAGAAGAACGCGCTGTCAAGCAGAACACCACCGTGGCCATGGATTTCGGCCGCATCACTGTGGATAATGACCTGGTGCTGTATCTTTTCGGCACACCCGGCCAGAAGCGCTTTGATTTCATGTGGGAGATCCTCTCCGAGGGCATGTTGGGCTTTATTGTCATGGTGGACAGCACCCGCCCCGAGACCTTCCGCGAAGCCCGCTCCATCCTGGAGACCTTCCGCGCATACGCCCCAACGCCTTATGTGGTGGCCGCCAACAAACAGGATATCGAAGACGCCTGGGAGATGGAAGATATGCGCCATGCCCTGCGCCTGGACACCCGCACCAAGCTCCTCCCCTGTGTTGCCACCGACCGCGGCGCGGTCAAGACCGTTCTCCTCGAGCTGCTCTACAGCATCCTGGAGGAAATGGAACGCGGCAAATAAAGAGAAGCCGGTCACAACCACGTGTCTTCCATCACTACTGATCAGGGAATCGTCCATTATGAAGCCTATGGGCGCGGGAAACCGGTCATCCTTCTGCATGGCTGGCTCGGCTCCTGGGGCCTGTGGCAGGAGACCATGGCCTTCCTGGGCGCTTTTTATCGCACCTATGCCCTGGACTTTTGGGGCTTCGGAGAATCTGGCAAGAAGCGTGAGACCTATGCCGTCCAGGATTTTGTAAGCCTGGTGGATCAGTTCATGGAGCAGCTCGGCATCGCCAATGCGCCCCTGGTAGGTCACAGCATGGGCGGCACGGTGACCCTGCTGGTCGCCATGCAGTATCCCCAGCGGGTCAGCAAGGCGGTGGTGGTGGGTTCACCCATCATAGGCTCCTCCCTGGCCCCGCTGCTCAAACTGGCCGGGTACCGTGCCATCGCCTTTATGCTTTTCAATATGATGGGTCCCTTTCGCATGTGGATGAAATATTTCTATTCCCGGCATATCTGCCGTGACCCGCGCTTTCCCGAGATGATGGACCGGGACCTCTCAAGCACCACCCTGGAATCGTTCCTGCGTTCCATCGCCTCGCTGCGACGCACCGATCTGAGGCCCGAACTCAGCAGGGTGAAGGTGCCCTCCCTGGGCATGTACGGGGACAAGGACAAGATCGTTCATCCACTCCAGTGGATCCCCATGCAGCAGGGGATCCCCGGCGCGAAGATCGAGCACTTTGCCAATGCCGGACATTTCATCATGCTCGAAGAACCCATTGAATTCACCCGCAAACTTAAAGACTTCCTGGATGCGGAGCCCCCGGCAGAATGAGCACCTATTATTACCCACAGCTTATGGGCCGCATCATGCTACAGAGCATGGAGGAGATCATCGGCCGGGCAGGGGTGCATTCCATTTTGACACTGGCCTCCCGTGGGGAGTTCATTGAAAACTATCCGCCCGCGGATGGGGACCGCAGCTTCGCGTTCGAATCCGTAAGTGCCCTCCAGATCGCGCTGGAGCAGGCCTATGGCCCGCGCGGTGGGCGCGGGCTGGCGCTGCGCATCGGGCGTTCCTGCTTCAACTATGGCCTGCGCGAATACGGTTCGCAGATGGGGCTTACGGGGATGCCGTTTCGCCTGCTTCCACTGACCACAAAATTACAGGTGGGTGCGGAGGCCTTCGCCGGGCTTTTCAATCATCATTCCGACCAGGTCGTGAGGGTGGAGGAGAACGAGACGCATCTTCTCTGGCATAATGAGCGCTGTCCATTGTGCTGGGACCGGAAGGCCGCGGAGCCCGTCTGCCATCTTGCAGTGGGCCTCCTGCAGGAATCCTTGTACTGGTTGAGCGGTGGTAAGATATTCGAGGTGGAGGAGATCTGCTGCATCGCACGCGGTGACCCGGCCTGTACCTTCCGCATCGACCGGCAGCCGATCGCCTGAGCCATGAGGGTGCCTCCCAACCCTTGAACCATGTTAAAGGTCATTCTTAACGCTCCCAAACCCCTGATGCCGTTCTGTGAGCCGGCCCGCGACCTGCGCATCCAGAACGTGCCTCTCTGGCTGCACCAGCGCAATTTGCTTGCCAAATATGTGAGCCGGGAAATGGAACTGCGCCCCGGTGAGCGCCTCACGCCCACCCGTGAGCCCACCCTGGTTTATCGTGACAACCTCTTTTTCGATGAGGACTATCTGCATGTCTTCATGGAGGAAGCCCGCAAGCGAAAGCGCGCGGTGCGGGCGGCCTTCTCCGCCGAGGACCCCGCTTTTCGCGAACATGCCCTCCCGCTTTCCACCTCCTATTCCCCCGCTGGAAGCCTCTTCCTCGCCGACCTGTGGTATTACCCCGAAGGTCCCGTGGCCGATGTGGACCCCCTCGTCATCGATATGCAGGTCCGCGAAATGGGCTATTACCATATCCCCACTTATATGGCCGACCAACGCGGCGACCTGGTCTTCCAGGTGCCGCTGCGTTCCCTGCTCGCCATCGACTCGTGGGTGCACGTCTTCATTGCGGATGTGGTCTTTGGGGTATTCTCACGCGGCGCCCGCTTTGAAAAACGCCTGGGAGAAGACCCGGGCTTTAAACTGGAGATCTTGAGCCGCGCCATCTACGAAGGCCGGCAGGTGTTGGAAAGCTCCAGCCTTGTCAAGGTGGGCCGCAACTGTGTGATCGATCCCAGCGCTATCATCCACGGGCCGACCACCATCGGTGATAACGTCACCATCAACGCGGGGGCCGTGATCGAGAACTCCATAATCGGCAGCAACGTCAATATATCGCAGGATGTCCAGATCATGCTCTCCGTGGTCGGGGATGGCACCTTCATGCCTTTCCGGTCGGCCCTGTTCATGACCTCCATCATGGACAACAGCATGGTGGCCCAGAATACCTGCCTGCAGATGTGCGTGATCGGCCGCAACAGCTTCATTGGGGCCGGTTCCACGTGGACGGACTACAACCTGGTGCCCGCGCCCATCAAGGCCCGGGCGGGGGATGGGGAGCTTCGCCCTTCCAACCGGCCTGTGCTGGGGGGCTGTGTCGGGCATAACTGCCGCATCGGTTCGGGCATGATCATCTATCCGGCGCGCACCATCGAGTCGGATGTGGTGCTGGTCGCCTCGCGCCAGCGGCGGGTGATCGATCGCGATATCCGTTTTGAGGACAGCGACCATCACCGGCTGAGAGCTGCAAGCCTCCACCAGACTCCCTACCACCGCCAGCCCCAGGCGGAGGTGGAGTCCTGGTGAGCATGGACACGTTTGCCTTCATCATCCATCCCATCGACCCGAAGCGCGACGTCAGCCGGAAATTCCCCCTGCTGGGACGCCTGCTGACAGAGCGTCAGATCGATTTTTTCTCCACCTTTTTTCCCCCGGTCTATATTTCCGAGATCGAAGGCATCACCTCCCTTTCCACGGGCAAACAGATCCGCGGCTGGTTCATCGCCTGTCCCTTCACCCCCCGCCGGATGCTGGAACTGCCGGAACGCATCGTATATCGCAAGATCATCCAGACGGGGCGGGCGGCAGAACGTCTCGGGGCGCAGATCCTGGGCCTGGGCGCCTTCACCTCGGTGGTGGGGGATGCCGGCGTGACCATTGCCCGCAGCCTGGACGTGCCGGTGACCACGGGCGACTCATACACTGTCGCCCTGGCGGTGCAGGCCGTCCGGGAGGCAGCAAAGGTGATGGAAATCCGCCTGGCGGATGCGACGGCCGCGGTGGTGGGCGCCACCGGCGCCATCGGGCGTGTGTGCGCCGCGCTTCTGGCGGAAGAGGTGGGGCGCCTGGTGCTCATTTCCCGGAATATGGACCGGCTGGAGTCCCTGCGGTCCGCCCTCCTGCCGAAGGCGCGCGCCGAGCTTTTGGTCAGTACCGATTTGCAGGCGCTTAACACGGCCCAGTTGGTACTGACCGTATCCAGTTCCACCGGCAGCCTGATCGATCCGCAAACTCTGAGTCCCGGCAGCGTGGTCTGTGACGTAGCCCGCCCCCGCGACGTTTCTGCAATGGTGGCAGCCGCCAGAGATGATATATTAGTGATTGACGGTGGAATGGTGGACGTGCCAGGCCCCGTGGATTTCCATTTTAACTTTGGTTTTCCGCCGGGCAAGGCTTATGCCTGCATGGCCGAGACCATGGTCCTGGCCCTGGAGGGTCGTTTTGAGGACTATACGGTTGGCAAGGAGATCACCCTGGAGCGTGTCCAGGAGATTTCTGCCCTGGCGGAAAAACACGGCTTCCGCCTCAGCGGCTTCCGCTCCTTTGAGCGCGAAGTGACCGGGGCACAGATCGAAAAGGTACGTTGGAATGCCAGAGCGCACCGGCGCAGATAGATTCGGAGGCTTGCATGGGAAACTCCCGCCTGCTTGTCGTTGAGGACGATGCGGACATCGCCAATATGCTCAAGATCTACTTCACGGGGCTGCAATTCGACGTGGATGTCGCCAGCCGCGGCCGGGATGCGCTGGAGAAGACCAAAAAGGTCCTGCCGCACCTGATCGTACTGGATATTATGCTGCCCGACATCGACGGCTACGAGGTCTGCCGCAACCTGCGGACCAGCACGCGCACCAGCCACATCCCGGTCATCTTCCTGACCCAGAAGGATGAGCGCAGCGACAAGCTCCAGGGCCTCGAACTGGGGGCGGATGATTACATCACCAAGCCGTTTGACATCGAGGAATTAAAGCTGCGCGTCATGGGAGCGGTGCGCCGTTCGGAGCGGGAGAGCCTGACCGATCCCCGCTCGGGGCTCCCGGCCGGACGCCTCATCGAAGAGCAGCTGCGCCGCATCATCCGCGCAGATGCCTGGGCGCTGCTGGATGTGCGTATCAACCACTTCGAGCCGTTCCGCGATGTTTACGGCTTCGTGGCGGGCGATGATGTGGTCCGCTTCACTGCCATGCTCATCGGCGAGGTGGTGGACGAACTGGGCGGCGCGGGAGATTTTATCGGTCACGCGGGCGGCGACAACTTCGTCATCATCACCTCCGAAGACGCCGCGGATGAGATGAAGCAGCGTCTTAAGGATCGTTTCGCCGAAGAGGTGCAGACCCACTATAATTTCATCGATCGCCAGCAGGGCTTTATCCAGGCTCCGCAGGCCGGTGGGGGAGTGGAAAAGGTCGCCTTCATGACGCTTTCCGTCGGTCTGGTCTCTCCCTCGCGGCAATCCTTTTCCGATATCCGCGAGATCACCGAACTGGCCGCCGAGGCGCGCCGCCAGGATGCCGCCGCTGCCGTGTAGACGATTGGAGCAGTATGCCTGTCGGCCTGGGATTTGACCTCGCACTGATCACAAGCGGACTGGTCCTTGTATTCCTGGTCTGGCTTGTGCTGCGCATACTGCCGCGCGGCCCTGCTGCCGCGCAGACCGGCGTCCCCGCCCTGCACTTCCCCGAAACACAGCAAGCCAGCGACGCGGTCTTGATCGTCCAGCCCGGAGGACGCGTCGGATATATCAACCGCATGGCGCGGCAGGCCTTCGGTTTGGTGGAGGGCGAGCCTGCCGAATTGGAACGCCTGGGCCGCCGGGTGCGCCCGTTGGAAGATTTCCTGGGTGTGTGCACGCAGCCGGATCAGAAGCGCCTCTCCGTGAATGGCAAGATGATGGAGGCCACCTCCTACCAGGTCCCCGGCGAGTCTCCCATGGTGCTGGTCTCCCTGCGCCTGCTCGAGCTGGCTCCCAGCCTGGCGGACTCCGGAGAGTCGGCGACCTCCATTCTCAAGGTGGTCGCGGATTTCAGCCAGTCCATTGCCTCCAGCCTCGACCTGCAGGCCACGCTCCATGCGGTGCTGGATAATGTCAGCCGCTTGATCCCGGCGGATGCATTGGAATTGAAGGTCTGGGATGAAGAGACCCAGGCGTTGGCGGCCTACCGCTTCCGGGGTACCGTGACCGGCTCACATGCGCTGATGCCGATCACGCGCTCCCAGTTCGGTCCATTGACGGAGAAACTCGTCGCCGGGCGCCAGCCCCTTCTGCTGATCGAATCCGAGATCCCGCCCGAGGAGTTCTCCACACCCATCCGCTCCTACCTGGGAGTGCCATTGGTGGCCGGGGGCAAGTTGGTGGGCACGGTGGAAGCCGCCCAACTGGGCTCCACCCCCTTCGGGCCGCAGGACCTGGACCTGCTTAAGTTCATCTCCGGGCAGGCGGCGGTCGCCATCCGCAATGCAACGCTCTATGAAGAAGAGGAGCGCCGGGCCGCCGAACTGGCGGGCCTCGCCAGGTTATCCCAGGCGGTGAGCGCCATCCAGGAACCCCGCGATCTCTTTGCCCGGTTGGTGGAGAGCATCGCACCGCTCTTTAATGTGGAGATCCTGGGGTTCCTCCTGTACGATGAAGACCGGCATATCCTGGAAGCGCAAAGCCCATTCCGGGGTCTGCCCGAATATATCATGACGATCTACCGGGCGGGTGTCGAACCCGGCTCGGAAGCCGAGAAATTGATCATGGCCGGTACCCCAATCCTGACGCTGGACGCCTCCCAGGATGAGAACTGGAGGACCCTGGGGCTTGGCAACCTGGCAGTGGCCGCCAGCCTGCATGATTCTGCGCTGGTGCCACTGGTCTCCACGGGCCGCATGGCCGGCTATTTGCAGCTCTCGCATCACACTGGAGGATCGGCGCCCTTCTCGCCGGAAGAACTGCGCCTGATGAACATCATCGGAAACCAGGCGGGTGCCATCATCGAGAATGCCCTGCTGGTCCGCGAGTCGCGTTCCCGCGCCCGCCGCTCCGATTCGCTCAGATATATCGCAAGCCTCTCGGTCTCCTCAGCCACGACAGATGAGATGCTGAAGTATTCCATGCAGGAACTGGCGCGACTCTTCCTTGCCGATGCCGGGGGGATCTTCCTGCTGGATGAAGAGCGCGGCTGCCTGACGCTTCAGCCCGCTTCCGTCTGGGGGGTCCCTGATACGGCGGTCGCTTCCTTCTCCCAGCTTCTCGTGGATGAGCCTGCCTATCTACAGACCGTGTCCCACAGCCGCAAGCCCTTCTTTTCCGGCAGGCTCAGTGAGGACCGCCGGGTGCTGTCCATCTACCGCCCGTTGGTGACCGCCCTTACCCTTGAATCGGCCCTGGTGGTCCCTCTGGTCGTGCGCGACCACAGCATCGGTGAGTTGATGCTGGGCAGTTCCCACCCGGATCATTTCAGCCCCTACGATCTCCAGATCGTAACCACCGCCGCAGGCCAGTTGGCAGCCGCGCTGGAGACGGCCGGGCTGATGGGGCAGACCGATGCCTCCCTGCGTAAACGTGTGGAGCAATTGACCGGCATTGCCCGGGTCAGCCGTGAACTGGGCGCCTCGCTGGACCCCCGCCATTTGATGGAGGTGATCCACGACGAAGCCCTGCGCGTGACCGGCGCCGACTGCGGCGCGATCCTGCTGCTGAAGACCGACTCCGAGGACAGCGCGGTCTCCATCGAACTGGCCGTGGGCTGTCCCTCCGATGACCGCTTGAGCGCGCTCGATCAGGGCGTGCTCCAGGCGCGCCAGCCGGTCTATGTGGACGATTTTACGGCGCAGGGCGGCCACCCTCCTCACGAAGGAGTCCGCTCCGCCCTTTCCATCCCCATCCTTCAGGGAGAGGAGGTGCTCGGCCTCATCAACCTGCACTCCAGGCTGCCCTCCTTCTTCGAGAACTCCGCCCGCGAGACCCTGGATGTGATGGCCTCCCAGGCCGCGGTCGCCATTCTGAACGCCCGCCGCTTCCAGGATGAGCGCCAGCGCGCGGAATTGCTGCGCCGCCGCGCCGAGACCCTGGCCCGCCTCTCGGGCGTCAGCTATGCCCTCAACCAGGAACAGCCTCTGGAGCAATCTCTCCAGACGATCGCCCAGGCCATTCACGATGCGACCCCCTTCCAGACCGTTCTGATCAGCCTGTTCGAGCCGGAGACCGGCCTGCTGCGTCGTGTGACCGGCGTGGGGTTCACGCCCGAAGCGCTGGCCGAACTGTTCACGCACAAGCAGCCCCTGGCGGGCCTCCAGAATTTGATGAAGCCCGAGTTCAGGATCGGCCGCTCGTATTTCATCCCCGCCGATAAGACCCCCATCCTGCCGGCGGACGTCCATTATGTATATTCCACTTATGAGAATCCGCAGGGCAGCCTCGCAGACAAGGCCTGGGACCCGGATGATTTCCTTCTGATACCCCTGGAGGATTCACAGGGCACGCTGTTGGGGCTCATCAGCCTGGACAGTCCCTCCAATGGCTTGCGTCCTGACCGGGCGACGGTCGACTCGCTTGAATTGTTTGCCGCCCAGGCCGCCCTGGCGATCAGCAGCTCGGGGCGCATCAATGGCCTGCAGGGAAGGGTGGAGGCCCTCACGGATGGCCTGCGCCGCCAGCAAAAATTGCTCAGTGTGAGCCAGAACGACCTGCCGCTGCTGCTTCACAAGGATCTGGAGCAGACCATCTCCCTCCACAACCTGGAACGCCGCGCCCAGCGCATCCGTGCAGGCCTGGCCATCACGGAATCCGTCAGCCGCCAGCTGGATTCCACCTCGGCCCTCGCCGCATTGGGGCGCGAGACCCTCTCCCAGTTGGGAATGTCCACGGCCCTGGTGGCCGAGGAAGCCCAGGATGGGCCCAGGCTCCTACATACCCTTGGGAGCATCCCGCGCGCCACCAACGTGGACGCCCTCTTCGGGCAGCGCAACCCGCTGCGTGTGGTGCTCCAATCCGGTGAGCCGATCCTCGTTGCCAACCTGGAGGAGGATGAGGACTGGCGCGATACGCCGCTGCTCAGCTCTTTGCGGGCGAAGGGGCTCATCTGCCTGCCCGTCATTGTAGAGGGCCGCACTGTGGCAGCCATGCTGGCGGTCAGCCCCGAGCCCATCCCGGCCTTTACCGATGAGGACCGTCAGGTCTATTACCAGATTTCACGCCAGACCTCAGTCGTACTCCAGAACATCTCGCTCTTGAGCGAAACGCGCCGCCGCTTGCAGGAGGTCGACCTGCTGCTGGATTTCAGCCGCCGCCTCGTTGGGCTGGATCCGGAGGGGATCGTTAAAGCCCTGCTCGAAAGCGCCCGGCGCGTCATGCACAATGCTCATGCCGGTGTGGTCTTCCTCTACAATTCCACTGCCGACCAGTTGATCCCGCGCGCAGTTTCAGGTTATGTGGATAATGCCAGCCTGATGCGCATCCATTATCGCAATGGCGAAGCCCTGCCTGGCAGCGCCTTCCAGAGCGGCAAGCCGCGCCGCGTGGCCGAGATCAATTTTGCGCGCGATTACACGCTGAATGCCGACAACCTCCTGACCTACCGTCAGGCCACAGGCGGCCGCCTGCCCATTGCCAGTATGCTGGTGCCGATCATGGCGGGCGGACAGGTGCTCGGCCTCATCAACCTTGACAACTTCAATACGGTGGCCGCCTTCAAGGAGGAGGATGAGGCCCTGCTGCTGGCCCTGACGCAGCAGGTGGCCCTTTCCCTGGAGAATGTCCGGCTCGTACAGGCCGCCCAGGAGCGTGCCGGTCAGTTGGAGGCGCTCAATGTTTCCTCCGCGTCCATGACCTCCAGCCTGAAAAGCGAGGAATTGGTCGCCTCGCTGCTCGATCAACTGGCCCCCATTGTGCCCTACGATACGGCCACACTCTGGCTCCGGAACAAGGATCGTCTTGAGGTGGCCTCTGCGCTGGGTTTCCCCGATACGGAGCGCCGGTTGGGCCTTGCCATTGCCGTCTCTGACAGCGCGCTGTTCAACGAGATGGTGGCCACCGGCCGGGCCATGGCCGTGGGCGATGTGCGTGAAGATTCCCGCTTCCCGCGCGTGGAGATCCCGCGCCTCTCCTGGCTGGGCATCCCTCTCATCTCCAAGGGGCGGCTGGATGGCGTGATCGCCCTCGAGAAGTGGCAGGCCTTTTTCTACAACCCTGATTATGTTCAGCTTGCCACCACATTCGCCAGCCAGGCGGTCGTCTCGCTGGAGAACGCCCGGCTGTACGAAGACAGCCTCAACCGTGCGGGTGAACTGGATCGCCGCTCCCAGCGCCTGGCCCTGCTAAACCGGTTCTCCTCCGAACTCAGCGGCCTGCTCGACCCTGACCAGATCCTGGGGCTGACGGCTGAAGAACTGCTGCGCGCCCTCTCCGTGGACCGCATCTCGACGGTGGTCATGGAACACGGCCATGCTGTCTGGAGGACGTCCACCCCGGCGGTCTCACAGACGCTCCCCATGGAACTGCCCGATGCGCCGCTCTTTGCCCGGCTGCGTGAATCGCTGGGCGTTTTCAGCAGCAATGATGTTGTCCACGATGCGGAATTGGTGCGCCTGGAAAGCCTCCTGGAAAGCACCAATTCCCTGTGGGTTCTCCCCTTGGTCAGCGGACAGGAATTGAGGGCCTTGATTTTCGCGCATATGGTGGATTCCGGTCACATCGGCATGAACGAGATGGAGCTGGCCCGCACCATTGCCTACCAGTCCGCCATCGCACTGGAAAATGCCCGCCTGTATGAGTCCACGGTGCGTACCGCCGAGCGGCTTGAGATCCTGAATGTAGGCGGGGCCGAGATCAGCACCAGCCTGGAGCCGGAGCAGATCTATGCCGCAGTCCACCGGGCGACCCAGCGCGTGGTGCCGGCCGAGTCCTTTGCCATCCGGCTCTATGACCAGGCTTCCAACGAAGTCGAATCTGTTTATGTGATGGAGCGAGGGGTCAGGCAGCCCGCTTCGCGAATGTCCAAGGTCCACGGACCCATCAGCCGCGTTTTGGACACCGGCCAGCCGGTACTGACAGGCTCCCGCGAAGAATCCAGCCGCCTGACGGGCTTGCGCGGAGCAGTTCCCGATGCCCCGGTTTCCATTCTGGCCGTGCCCATGTCCCTGGGCGGCCGCGTGGCGGGTCTGCTTTCCGTTCAAAGCGATCATGAGAATGCCTTTTCATCCGAGGATATGCAGTTCCTGGGCACCCTGGCAAACCAGGCCATCGTGTCCATCCAGAACGGCCGACTCTTTGCCGAAATCCAGGGCCTGGCCCAGGGGTTGGAGCAGCGCGTCATCGAGCGCACCGCCCAGCTCCAGCACGAACAGCAGAATACGGAGACCCTGCTGCGCATCCTCACCGAAGTCTCCTCCAGCCTTGACCTTGACCGGGCGCTGAACCGCACCCTCTCTTTGCTGAACGATGTGACCGGGGCGGAACAGGGCACGATCATGCTGCTGAACCCGGAGGACAGCCTGCTTCACTTCCGGGCGGGCTATGGCTACCTCACCGAGCGGACGGAGATCACCAACACGCGCGGCTTTACCCTCAAGGTGGGGGAGGGGCTGGCCGGCTGGGTGGTGCAGAATCGCGAGGCTGTCCTGGCCGATGATCTGCGTCAGGATCCCCGCTGGGTACAGTCCGCCTCCTCCGGTCAGGAACACCGCAGCTCCATTGTGGCTCCGCTGCTGGTGGGCGAGGATGTCATCGGCGTTCTGATGATCTTCCACCGCAACCTGAAGTACTTCAGCCCCGATATCCTCAACCTGGTGAAGGCCATCGCCGGACAGGTGGCGGTAGCCATCAACAATGCCCACCTCTACGAGTTGATCCGCGATCAGGCCGAGCGCCTGGGCATCATGCTTCGCAAGGAGCAGGAGGACACCAGCCGCTCGATGGCGATCCTCGAAGCCGTGGCAGATGGCGTGCTGGTGACCGGTGTGGAGAACGACATCACCTTCGCCAACGCATCCCTCACCCGCATCCTGGATGTGCGCCCCGTCAATGTGATCGGAAAGCCTGTGGAAAACTTCGGCGCCCTCTTCAGCCGCCATGCCAGCGGCTGGATGGAGACCGTGCGCAAGTGGTCGGAGGATGCCGGCTCCGTTCATCAGGGTGAGATCTACGCCGAGCAGCTCGAACTGGAGAATGGTCGCATAGCCCTGATCCATCTCTCGCCGGTGGTCTTCCAGAACGACTTCCTGGGGACCGTCTCCATCTTCCGTGACATTACCCACGAGGTGGAGGTGGACCGGCTGAAGTCCGAGTTTGTAGCCACCGTCAGCCACGAGCTCCGCACCCCTCTGACCTCCATCAAGGGCTATGCGGACCTTCTGATCATGGGCGCCGCCGGGGCCTTCAACGACAAGCAGCTCCATTTCATGGAGATCGTAAGGAACAATGCCTCGCGGCTGAACATCCTGGTCAACGACCTGCTGGATATCTCGCGCATCGAGGCCGGAAACATCACCCTCACGCCCCTGCCCCTGGACCTGCGCAACCTGGCCGAGGATGTGATCGAAGACGTGCTCCGCCGCTCGCGCGAAGAGGCCAAGCCCATGGCGGTCTCATTGGATGCTCCGCGGGAGCTTCCGCGCGTGCTGGGAGATGCCGAGCGCGTCCGCCAGATCATCGCCAACCTGGTGGACAATGCCTACCGCTACACCCCGGAGAACGGCATCATCCGGGTGCAGATCAGCCCCGTGGATGGCAGGGAAGTCCAGGTGGACGTGGAGGACAACGGTGTGGGGATCGCGCTCCAGGAGCAGGACCGTATTTTCGAGCGCTTCTACCGCGGGGATGATCCGATGGTGCTGAAGACCGCCGGGACCGGCCTCGGCCTGCCCATTGTGCGGCAATTGGTGGAAATGCACCACGGCCGCATCTGGATGTCGAGCAAGGGCGTCCCCGGCGAGGGGAGCACCTTCTCATTTACCCTGCCTGTGCAGGGGACCAATTGAGGGAGTCATGCCGAAGATCCTGATCGCTGAAGATGAACCCGATATCCGTGAACTGGTGGCTTTTACCCTCCGGTTCGCCGGCTTTGAGGTGGTGACCGCCTCCAACGGCGAGGAGGCCGTGCAGCTTGCCCTGCGTGAACTGCCCGACATGGCCTTGATGGATGTGCGCATGCCCCGCATGACCGGTTACGATGCCTGCCGGGCGATGAAAGCCAACCCCGACCTCAAGGATATGCCGGTGGTCTTCCTCTCCGCCAAGGGACAGGACAGCGAAATCGCCACCGGTATGGCCGCCGGAGCCGAGGAATACCTCCTCAAACCCTTTGCCCCCGACCAGTTGACC
>CAYMQX010000019.1:2624-16152 GCA_964392495.1 uncultured Anaerolineaceae bacterium | reverse complement strand
CAGCGCGATCAACAGTAGTCTATCGAGTGTATGAGCTTTTTAAGTGGCCCTGATGTCAAATCAGGGCCTTATTCATTGCAATTTCGTTAGGGACTCCCCTGTCCTACCAGTTTTCAGGGGGAAATTCCTCCTTTTTCCTGTATAATGCTAGTGAGATTTAGGCAAACGGCAGGTGGTTAAGAGAGGAGAATTTGTATGCGTCGCGGACGAATTCTGATTTTCGTGGTCTTGATCATCGTGATCGGCTTGGTGGTGGCGGTGTTTGCCATGCAGCAGTTCCTGAAACTTCGCACACCCCCGGCAGCCGCAACTGTTGATATCTACGTCGCCGCCCAGAATATTCCACAGGGTGGCGCCATCACCGAAGCGGTCCTTACGACCATAAGCATTCCCCAGGATAAAGTCGTCAACGTCATGTTTACCCGTGATGAGCTGGCCCAACTCACCACGAACAAGATCGCCCGATTCCCGCTCGATCAGGGAACTGTTATCACCGACCCCATGGTGGTGGATAAATCCATCGCGGTCGCCGTGGAGGGACCTCAATGGGCCGCCCTGGTGCCACCCGGTCAGACGGCGGTATCCATCCCTGCCACCCGGCTTGGCCTCTCAGGCTATTCCGTGGCGGATGGCGCGCACGTGAACGTGACCGTCTGCCTGCTTTTTGTGGATGTGGATCCCGCCTTCCAGTCTGCCCTGCCGAATCACCTTTCGGTGGTTACGGGGACCGGTATCCTTCCGGACAGCCTCCCCATCCTTTCTCTGGGATCAACCTCCACCACGGGTGAGGATGCTCCCCGCCAGGGGCGTCTCGAACTGGATCCCTCCCTCCAGCAGCCCTTTTATCTGACTCCCTCCGAGGCCGCTCGGCCCCGTGTAGTTTGCCAGCTTCTGCTTCAGGATGTGGTGGTGCTGCGTGTGGGCAATTTCCCGGTCGAAGGCGCTGCCGCGACCGCAGACCAGCCCGCCAACCAGAACCAACAGCAGCAGCAGGCTGCCGAACAGGGCCCGGACATTGTCACGCTGATCGTTTCTCCCCAGGACGCGACGATCCTCACCTACCTGGCTTATACCAATTCTCAGCTCCAGCTTTCTCTGCGCAATCCCACCGATCAATCCCGCCAGGCCACCGAGGCTGCCACGCTTCAGTTCCTGCTCAGCCAGTATAATATCCCGATCCCGGCCAAGCTCCCCTATGCCCTCGAGCCGCGCTTGGATGCCCTGGTCGCGCCGGTATTACAGAACGATGCTCTGCCTCCTCAGAACCAAAGGTAGGCTTGTAAATTATCACTCAAACGAGGTAACCCATGCCTGGCGACAAGATCCGGGTATTGATTGTAGATGATATTGCTGAAACCCGCGAGAATGTAAAGAAGCTTCTCCAGTTCGAAGCCGATGTGGAGGTGGTGGGCGCGGCGAGGTCTGGCAGGGAAGGTATTCAGCTTTCCCAGGAGCTCGATCCGGATGTGGTCTTGATGGATATTAACATGCCGGATATTGACGGCATTACCGCCACCGAGACCATACGCCACCGCTCTCCCCATATCCAGGTGGTGATCCTCTCGGTACAGGGGGACCAAAACTATATGCGCAGCGCCATGCTGGCAGGTGCGCGCGATTTCCTGACCAAACCCCCAATGGGTGATGAACTGATTTCCGCCATTCGGCGCGCTGGTGAAATGGCGCGGATGGAGCGCTCCAAGATGGTCTCAGGCCGTGGGAGTGGTCCCATCGCGGGCTTGCCCACCTCTGTCCAGGTACTTCCCAACCTTCTGCAGGGTAAAGTGGTGTCGGTGTACAGCCCCAAGGGCGGGGTGGGCACCACCACCGTCGCTGTGAACCTCGCCATCGCGCTCCACAAAGAAGATACCCGGGTCGTTTTGGTGGATGCCAATCTGCAATTTGGTGATGTGGCTATTTTTGTCAATGAGCAGGGCAAGAACACCATCATCGAGATCGCTCCCCGCATCGAGGAATTGGATGCCGAAACGATCGAGGAGATCATGATCAAACATGCCGGCTCGGGCCTTCATGTACTGGCGGCTCCTCAAAAACCAGAATATGCAGAGAAGGTCTCGGCAGAGGAATTTATCAAGGTCATCCACCTGCTTAAGCAGTTGTATTCCTATGTGGTTGTCGATACAAGCTGCGCCCTGACAGATGTGACTCTGGCGGCCTTTGACGGTAGTGATGCCGTGGTGGTCGTGACGACCCAGGAGATCCCGGCTGTAAAGAATGTCAGCCTTTGCCTGGATGTTATGCAGAACCTGGGCGTTCCGCGTGAGCGGCTTGTATTGACCATCAATCGCTTCGACAAGCGGATTGCCATCACCCCGGAACGGGTTGGCAAGAACCTCAAACAGGAAGTTGCGGCCATCATTCCGCTCGATGAAAAAGTTGTGATCAACGCCGTGAACCGCGGTGTCCCATTCATGGTGGACAATAAAAATACACAGGTGGCGCACGGTATTTATAAACTCGCCGAATCAGTCCGCGCCCGTCTGGCAGCCTTGGAGGCCGAGGAAGTGACTTCCGGCAGCCCCGGCAGGCGCTGAGGAGTAGAGTATGTCATTACTTAAACGTATTGAACAAGGTCAGGGAGGCTCTTCCGATCAGGGGGGCGGGGGCAACAAATCCGGCTCGGGAGACAGTTCAAGGCTTTCCTCCCTGCAGGCACGCCGTGTCAGCGCGCCCATCACCAGCCCGCAGGCTGGTTCGTACTTCGACCTGAAAACCCGCGTGCAGAACAAGCTTTTGGGCGAGATGGATCCCTCGATGGACATCACTCGCACCGAGGATGTCCGCCGTACCATCCAGGACCTTTTTGAGCAGATTCTCACCGAGGAAAACATCGTCCTGTCCCGGCCCGAGCGCGCCCGGCTCTTCGAACAGATCGCAGCCGAGATCCTTGGTTACGGACCCCTGCAGCCGCTGCTCGATGATGAAACGATTACGGAAATCATGGTGAACGGCGCCAAGAACATCTATATCGAGCGCAAGGGAAAGATCCACCGCGTGCCGGTGACGTTCGAGAACAACGACCATGTTCTGCGCATCATCGACCGCATTGTGGCCCCGCTGGGACGCAGAATTGACGAGGCCAGCCCGTATGTCGATGCCCGCCTCCCGGATGGATCCCGCGTCAATGCGGTCATCCCGCCGGTCTCGCTGGTGGGTCCGGTGCTGACGATCCGAAAATTCGCCCGCAACCCGATCACTCTGGAGCAGTTGATCCAGTTTGGGACCATTAACGCCGAAACGCTCCAGTTCCTGAAGGCCTGCGTGGAATCCCGTTTGAATGTCGTCATATCCGGAGGTACCGGTTCTGGAAAGACCACCCTCCTCAACATCCTCTCCCAGTTCATTCCCGGCGATGAGCGCATTGTCACCATCGAGAACGCCGCCGAACTTCAGCTTCGACAAGAGCATGTGGTGACCCTTGAGTCCCGTCCCCCGAACATTGAGCAGCGCGGTGAGATCACCATCCGTCAGTTGGTCATCAACTCCTTGCGTATGCGCCCGGACCGCATCATTGTGGGCGAGATCCGTGACGAGGCTGCCCTGGACATGCTCCAGGCCATGAACACCGGTCACGATGGCTCCATGACCACCCTCCATTCCAACGGTCCTCGCGATACTCTTTCCCGTCTGGAGACCATGACCCTGATGGCAGGCATGGAGCTGCCTTCCCGTGCCATCCGCGAGCAGGTTTCCTCCGCCATCGACCTGATCGTACACCAGGAGCGTATGCGCGATGGCACCCGCAAGGTGGTGCATGTCACGGAGGTCAGCGGTATGGAAGGGGAGGTGATCACCATGACCGACCTGTTCGTCTTCGAGCAGACCGGCTTCGATAATGGACAGATCATCGGCCATCTTCGGCCCACGGGTCTGCGCCCTAAATTCATGGACAAGATTGAAGCCGCCGGCATTCACCTGCCCCCATCCATCTTTGGGATCGGTGAGCGCCGCCGGCATTAATATCAACGAAGGCGGCTTATGTTAACCTGGATCATCATTGGAGGGGGGCTGGTCCTCATCGTTCTTCTCTCGATCGGCTTGGTCGTCTCGGTCTCGAGCGAGCGAACGATCCTGGATCAACGCCTGGGACAGTATCTCGGTGACGAGCGCGCCAAGGAAGAACAGGGCCGTGGCGAGCAGTCCACCGTGCTCACCGATTGGGCCTCGCGCCGCTTGGAGCGTACCAGTCTGGGAGAACGCATTGCCCGTACGCTGGCGCGGGCCGATGTTAAGCTTAAGGTGGCCGAATACATCGCCCTGATTGTCATTTCCATCCTCGTGGTGGGGGCTATCGCTTGGCTCCTTGGCAGCCGCTCCCCGATCTCATTCCTGATAGGCGCTGTGCTGGGTTTCATTCTGCCGGGCTGGTATGTAAGGCGGCAGCAGAAACGGCGCCTCAACCGCTTCAACGATCAGCTTTCCGATATGATTAACCTGATGGTAAATGGCCTGCGGGCGGGTTATTCCACCATGCAGGCCATGGAGGCCGTCAGCAAGGAGATGCCGGCCCCCATTTGCGATGAGTTCAAGCGCGTCGTGCAGGAGATGCAGATTGGCATTCCAATGGAGACCGCCCTCGAGAACCTCCTCCGCCGTATTCCCAGCGACGACCTCGACTTCATGGTTACCGCCATGAATGTGCAGCGGGAGGTGGGTGGGAACCTGTCTGAGATCCTGGATACCATTTCCTTTACCATCCGCGAGCGTGTCCGGATCAAGGGTGAGATTCGTACCCTGACTGCTCAGGTGCGTACCTCGGGAACGATACTTTCCCTGATCCCTGTGGGACTTACGCTGGTCTTATGGTTCCTGAACCCCGAATATCTGTTGTCCTTGCAGAGTGGCGGCCCCTATTGTGTGATCGGCGTGGCCCTTGCTGTGATCGTACTGATCGTCCTGGGGTATGCGATCATGATGAAGATCGCGGACATCGAGGTGTAGCATGAACATCTTCTTATGGGTGATCGTTGGCCTCGTCATACTCGCTGGCGCGGTGATCCTGGGGATCATTGGGGCCAGGTACTCCAATGCCCATCAGGAGGAGAGCGACCCCCTGCTGGCCCGCCTGGCTGAAGCCAGCCAGCGCGGAGAAATGACCTCCCTGGAACAAATCGAGCTTTCCCAGCCTTTCAGCGAACGGGTCATTCTCCCCTTCCTGCGTTCCTTCGGTGAGCTTTCGGCGCGTTTCACGCCTCAAAAACTGCTTCAGGATACCAGCCGCAAGCTGGAGATGGCTGGAAACCCGGGGCATATGGATGCGGCGACATTCCTGGCGACCCGCTTCCTTGTGGCCGCCGTTTTTGCAGGCCTGCTCTTTGGTGTATCGGTGGTCTCCCCCAATCCCTGGCCTGTCTCGCGGGTTGTCCTGGTAATTATCATTTTTGGCACGTTGGGCTTCTTTTTCCCCCAGCTCTGGCTTCAGGGTGTCATCAATCGGCGCCAGAATGAAGTCCGAAAGGCCATGCCTGATGCTCTGGATCTGCTGACCATCTGTGTGGAAGCCGGCCTCGGGTTTGATGCGGCCATGTCCAAAGTGGGTGAGAAATGGGAGAATGAGCTCTCGCGCGCATTCACTCGCACGATCCGTGAGATACAGCTTGGGAAGACCCGCCGTGATGCCCTCAGGGATATGTCGGAGCGCCTGGGTGTCCCGGAGATGACCAGCTTTGTGGCTGCCGTGATCCAAAGCGAGAGCCTGGGTGTCAGCCTAGCCAAGGTGCTTCGCATTCAATCCGACCAGATGCGGGTCAAGCGGAGGCAGCGGGCGGAGGAGGAAGCCCACAAGGCTCCGATCAAGATGCTCCTTCCGATGGCCCTTCTCACCTTCCCGTCCATCATGATTATCCTGTTGGCGCCGGCCGGAATCCAGATTTCGCAGACACTTGGCGTATTTATTCAGTAAATATCGGCAGACATGCAAGGGGTGAATGTTACAGGCCGCGCGCCTGTGCCATCTTTCAGAATGTGAGGGAACATGCCCGGCCCCTCTCTGGCGTATCCGCTCTACCGGTTGTCTTGGGAATTGTTGGACTGGGTATTCCCGCCTTGCTGTGCCGGCTGCAACCGCCCGGGTACCCGCTGGTGCCGCGAATGCCGTGACTCTGTTAAACCGCCCCCGGAGCCGCTTTGTCCTCTCTGCGGAATGCCTCAGCCACACGGTGCGGAATGCGGGGTTTGTCGTGAAAATCCGCCTTACTTTCAAGCGCTGCGTTCGTGGGGGGTATTCGATGGCTCGCTCCGCAAAGCCCTGCATCGCCTCAAATATCACCGGGACATCGCCCTCGGTCAGTCTCTTGCAGAGACCATGCTGCCGGCCCTGGTTGGCCTGCACTGGCCCGTGGACATGGTGATCCCGATCCCTCTCGGAAAAAACCGTCTGAGGGAACGAGGTTATAATCAGGCTTCATTGATCGCCCGCCCGCTTGCTTTGGCGCTTGATCTCGAATATTCACCCGGTTCCCTGATGCGCTGGCGCGAAACCCACTCCCAGGTGGGCTTAAACCGGGCACAGCGGCGCGAGAATGTCAACGGGGTCTTTCGGGTGGAGGCGGGTGCCGCGCGCGGTCGTACGATTCTTCTCATTGACGATGTGGCAACCACAGGGTCAACCCTCTCCTCCGCTTGCGAGGTCTTGAGAGCAGCCGGAGCTCTACAGGTCTATGCCTTCACCGCCGCGCGGGCCATTTCAGCGGTCGCGGCGTGATGGATCCGTTCTACCCATCCCCATAAGGAGGCGCCATGCCCAACAAAGTGGAAGTTCAGGTCCGTAACATGCATCTCAACAAGAACCTGGAGGACTATGTAAACAGGAAGGCTGGCAAGCTGGATCATTACCTGCCGGCGGTTGAGGAGGCCAGGGTGGAGCTGACCCACCACAAGACCGCCCGAAGTGCGACGGACCGTAACGTGGCCCAGATCACGGTGCGCGGCAAGGGGATCATCTTGAGGACTGAGGAACGGGCGGATGAGATGCATGCTGCCTTCGATGCCGCCATCAACAACATGCAGCGGCAGATCGATCGTTACAAGGGCAAGCATTATCGCGGCCGGGGTGATGGCCAGTCTGTATCCGACCTGGCGCAGGAAGCCCCCCTGGATGAGACCGGGGAACTGCTGCCCCTCATTGCCAGGCGCAAGAAATTCATGCTGATTCCCATGAACGAGGAGGAGGCTGTCGAACAGATGCGCCTGCTCGGGCATGACAATTTTTTCATCTTTTATAATGGCGATACGCACCGGATCAATGTGTTGTACCGCCGCCGCAATGGAAGTTACGGCCTGATTGAGCCTGAAGTCGGCTAGAAGGCTGATCCCATATCAATAGGCCCAGCTTCGGCTGGGCCGTTTTTTCGGAGCATGGAATGCAAAATAATGGCTTTGATGATACACCTGAAGAAGCGCCGTCTGGACCTTCGCAAGTGGATGAAGCTGCCGCGAGCGAGGCGGTCTTCCAATTATTGAAGGCCCTGGGGGAGGATCCGGGCCGGGAAGGCCTTCAAAGGACCCCTCTCCGGGTGGCTCGAATGTACCATGAGCTGCTCAGCGGATACCAGGTCGATCCAGCAGCCCTGGTCAATGAGGCCCTGTTTGAAATACGCTATGATGAGATGGTCATAGTCCGTGATATTGAATTCTACAGCCTTTGCGAGCATCACATGCTTCCTTTCATCGGGCGGACGCATGTGGCCTACATTCCCGATGGCAGGGTGCTTGGCCTGTCCAAGATCCCCCGCATTGTGGATATGTATGCCCGCCGCCTCCAGATCCAGGAGCGCATGACCCGCCAGATCGCGGATTTCATCAGTGACCTGCTCAATCCTCAGGGTGTGGCGGTGGTCGTGGAGGCCATGCATATGTGCTCCATGATGCGTGGCGTCAGGAAGCATGATGCCCGGATGACTACTTCTGCCATGCATGGCTCATTTCGGAATAATGCCTCCACCCGCCAGGAATTCCTGGATAATATCTCGCGGGGCGCCGGCCCGCTTCGCCTCTGACCGGCAGGGCCTCAAAGGTCGTTCAAGACCTCGGGGTGGGGGAGAATCCAGGTCCGTTTGCAGGCTTCTTGCGCGATCTCTGCCAGTTTTTGTCCATGGAAGGGGTGGATGAATTCAGGGATCAGTTCGGCCAGCGGCACCAGCATGAAGGCTTCCTCCCAGTATTCCAGTCGCAGCGGGCGCTCATCGTATAAAACCAGATCAATATCGATCACTCGCGGAGCGTTCTTATCCTCGGTGCGTATACGGCCTAGCGTCGCTTCGATGGGGCGGATGACCTCCTCGATCAGTCTGTCCGGGGCCAGGTCGGTCACCAGTGAAACGCAGGCATTCAGGTAATTGGGATTGTCTGTTGCGCCTACCGCGCGTGTCTCCCAGGCTGTCGAATGGGCGGTTACTTCTGCGTGCTTCCTCAGTAACTGGATGCCTTTTCTGAGGTGGGTTTCAGGCTGAATGTTGGAGCCGAGGCACAGGCAGGCTTTATGGGCCTCAGTCTTCCCGGCTTCGTTCAACTTCAACTCCCACAGACTTGGCAAAACGGACGGCCCCCGGTTTTTCCACCCGCACGATGACTTTCAGGATCTTGGGATCTTCCAGGCACAGCCGGGCGATGTTGTTCGCCATGGCTTCCACTGTCAGCGGAGCGGATGTCTCGGCAAAAGCAAGCACCTTTTTGGAAAGGGCTTTATAGTCCACGCAGTCCTTGATATCGTCGGAGACGCCTGCCTGGCGGGTGTCCGTTATGGCAATGATATTGATCAGGATCTCCTGGTGGACCTTGCGTTCCCAGTCGTTTACACCGATCACTCCACGGGCGACCAGGTCCTGAATGATTACTTTATCCATACGTTCTCCTAAATAAGATGGCGGCCTCCATCTACATGGATGATCTCGCCGGTGATATACGGGGCCTCTGAAAGAAGGAACAGCAGGGCATTGCCCACATCCTCCAGTCCGCCCCAGCGCTGGGCCGGCACCTGCTCAATGATGCGGCCGGTATTGCCCCCGTCGCTGGGTGGGAGGATCGCTCCCAGCGCAAGCCCATTGACCGTGATGCGGGGCGCAAGTGCCGCGGCGAGAGATTTTGTGAGCGCGGCCAGCGCGGCCTTGCTGACCGTATAAGGGAAATGGTCCGCGCCTGGGCGCAGCGCGCGCCAGTCCAGCAGGTTCACGATACACCCGCCCTCAGGCTGCACGTTCCGGGCAAAGGATTGGCTGAGCAGGAAGGGGGCAGTGAGATTGATCGTCAGGTGTTGCTCCCAATCCTCCGGGCGGGTCTCTTGCAGGCCAAGGTTCTTAAAGACCGAGGCGTTATTGACCAACGCAAAGAGCGGGGCGAGTTTCGCGGCCTCTGTCATCAAGCCGGCGACTTCCTGCAGCTTTTGTAGGTCGGCTTGGAGACACCAGGCCTTGCCTCCCAGAAGGACGATCTCCTCTTGCAGGCTGAGGGCTTCGGTCTTTGAAGCGCGATAGTGAATGATGACGTTTCCCCCGGCGCGGGCGCAGGTCAGGGCCAGTGAGCGGCCGATCCGCTGTGCTGCTCCTGTGATCAACACGGTCTTTCCATCCAGGGGAGAAGGAATCATCCTGCACGATTCTATCATCGAACCGCTTTTTCTTTCTTAAGCGGCTATTCCCCATCCCCCAAATAGGAGAATTAACCTCCAAATTATTGACTTCGCTTTTTGGTCGTGATACGATTTCAATATACCAACCAGGAGGTTGCCATGAGCATTCCGGCCAACGGACCGCAGGTAGAGGAGGATGTTGAGTTTACTCCCGAACAGCACGATGTTTGGCGTACGCTTTATTCCATCCAGGCTCGGAAAATCCGCGCGGTTGCGTGTAGAGAATATTTGGAAGGTTCGGAAAACCTGCAGCTTCCCCCGGATCGGATCCCCTCGGTTCCCTGGCTTAATGAGCGTATCACCCCACGGACTGGCTGGAAAACCGTCCGCACCCAGGTTCGCTACTCGGATGCGGTGCAGTGGTATCAGCACTTCGCGAAGCACGAATTTCTCGTAACGGACTATGTCCGCAGCAGGGAGGAGCTTGAATTTACGCCTGAGCCGGACATGTTCCATGATGTCTACGGCCATTTGCCATACTTCACCCTGCCGCGCTACGTGGAGATCCAGGAAATGTTTGCCCCGGCCTTCCATAAGGCAAAGACCGATGAACAGCGCGAAAATATCAAGCGCCTTGCCTGGTTTAGCACCGAATTCGGGATGATCCGCCAGGATGGGGAGTTGAAAGTCTTTGGGACGGGCCTGATCTCATCGCGTGCAGAGATGGAGCATGTCCTGGCAGGCAATACTCCTTTGATGGATTTCAAAGTGGAAACCATTGTGAATTTCGAGAAAGCCATCTGGAGCTTCAACAACCAGCTCTTTGTATTCGACTCGCTGGAGAGCCTGAAACAGGAACTGGGCCGCTACTTCGATACCTTGTAACCTCGAATTGCTTGGTGGGCAGCCGCTCTTTGCGTGACCGTTTTTATGTTAATGAATTGCGTATAGCCATATTACTACCGCTTGGAAATAGGTTCTGCATCCCCATTACCTGATACATGCGGTTTTTTCTGAATAATTTCCATCAGGACAAAACAGGCAGCCAAAACAAGGAGAGCTGCTGCCTGCGCCTGGCGGAATCCTCCCGGCAGGAAGCTGCTGTCGCCGCGGAACGCTTCAAGGAATAATCGCATTCCCGCCAATAGTGACGTGAACATCAGCCAGAGGACTCCCGGTTTGAAACGAAAGGATAGGGTCAGGATAATTGCCAGTATCCCTAGAGCGCTCAACGCTTCATAGATCTGGCTTGGATGTCGGAGAGCGCCCCATAGCTCCATTGCCCAGGGAACCCTGGTGGGTTTCCCGAAGGCAGCTCCTGTTGCCAGATGCATCAAGGCAATCCCCACGGCGAGCACCGCGAAGAACGGCGTGAGGGCATCCAGCGTATTAAGGATCGATACCTGCTCCTTCCTGCAAATGAGGAAGCCGATGAGGATCGCGACCAGCAAGGCTCCTGTTGGGTCAAAAAGCTCCGGGTTGGGGGAGAAGAGGCTCAAGGGGCTGCTTGCGAACGCCGGAAGATGTCCAAGCGCATAAATACATCGGCCCGCGATCACAAATCCGATCAATCCGTGGAGGACCAATTCGTTCAAGGTCTCCTTGCTGACCATGTGGCGTTCGCTGCGCCTCTCTGCAATGAGCAGGCCCAGCCAGGCCGCCAGGATGGGTAGGATCAGATCTCTGGGCGGGGAAAAAACGGAACGGAAGAATTCCAGCATTATTTCAGGATCTCCTCGATCCGGGTGCGGAGTAATGCGGGAGACATGGGTCCTCCGATCACCACCTCGTGAATGCGTCCCTGCCGGTCGATAAAGAAGCTTGACGGCAGGGCGCGCACCTGATAAGCCCGCGTGACCTCGCCCGTCTCATCCAGAAGGATTGGGAAGGTCAGTTGGTACTCATCCAGAAAAGGCCCGATCTTCATAGGCTCATCCTGGATTGTCGAATTAACCCCCAGTACCACCAGTCCTCGCTCCTGGTATTCTTCGTATAAAGCCTGGATCGCCGGCATCTCCGCTCTGCAGGGTGGACACCATGTAGCCCAGATGTTGACCAGCACGGCCTGTCCTCTAAGTTCCGAAAGCGAATAGGTCTTGCCCTCCGGGGTTTTGAGGTGGATATCCGGCGCCCGGAACCCTGCTTGCGGCGCGGTGATTTCCCCGGAAGTGGAGCGCCCGCTTGGGTCGGCGCTGATACCCATCCATGCCAGGCTCGCCATGATGATGAGAAGATATAGAATCCGGCGTTGAATTTGTTGCATTCGCAATCTTTTTCGACTAAACTGGTATTGTCATTTGTAACAGGGTAAATATTACTATGTTTTTCACCGATGCAGTCTATGTGGGAATTGATCCGGCCTCCAGCCGGAAGGCTTTCTCCTACGCCGCCATCGACCATGACCTGAACATCCTTGCCCTGGCGGATGGAGAGATGGAAGACCTTGCCGCGTTCCTGGATGGACAGGGGTCCGCAGTTGTCGCGGTCAATGCGCCCTCGCACCTGAACTGCGGTTCAGTACGCAGGATGCTGGAAAGCGGGAGCCCGATCCCCGGCTCCCGCCAGATCCGCGGAGCGGATATCCGCCTGGCCGAATACGAACTGCGCGAGCGGGGGATTCAGGTCGCAGGTACCCCCTCTAGGAGCGAACTGTGTGCAAGTTGGGTCCAGGCGGGCTTTGGATTGTATGACAGGCTTGCCCGCATGGGGTTCATTCCCACCCCGGCCGGTGATGCCTCTCATCAGTGGTTGGAGACTCATCCCCATGCCTGCTTCTACGTGATGCTGGAGCAGAGTCCTTTGCCCAGGCTTTCCCTGGAGGGGCGCCTTCAGCGCCAGTTGATCCTGTATGAGCGCGGCCTCCGCTTGAAGGATGCAATGGTCTTTTTTGAGGAGATCACCCGCTTTAAACTTCTCAAGGGCCTGCTTCCCATGGAGTTGGTTTATCCTCCCGAAGCGCTTGACGTTTTGGCCGCGGCCTACACTGCCTGGCTGGCTGTCCACCATCCGGACCAAACCTCGCGGATAGGCGAGGCGCAGGAGGGTGAGATCACTCTCCCGGGATTCTTAAAATCAGAATACCAGGCCTGATGGTGTGGTTGGCGGGGATGCCGCTGTACGGGGGCGATTTTCTGTCCCACTCATAAATGAAAATAACGGAATGGTAAAATCCGTTCATCCTGACCTGTCGAGACAAACATGACCCCCGATCTGCAAACACTTGCCATCAATACCCTTCGTTTTTTGTCCGCAGACGCCGTTCAGCAGGCCAACTCAGGTCACCCGGGCCTCCCCATGGGAGCTGCTCCGATGGCCTTCGCCTTATGGACTCGCCACCTCCGCCACAACCCGCGCAACCCTGCCTGGCCCGGACGCGACCGCTTTGTGCTCTCCGGAGGCCACGGCTCCATGCTCCTGTATTCCCTCCTTCACCTCTCAGGGTATGATCTCGAATTGGATGAGCTGAGAAACTTTCGCCAGTTCGGCAGCCGCACTCCCGGTCATCCCGAATATGGCCTCACCCCCGGCGTCGAGACTACCACCGGTCCGCTTGGTCAGGGATTTGCCTCCGGTGTGGGGATGGCCATTGCCGCGACCCATATGGCCGCGGTTTTCAATCGCCCCGGCTTCAACTTGATTGATTCTTTCATTTATGCCATTGTTACCGACGGCGATCTGATGGAAGGCGTAACTTCGGAGGCCGCCTCCCTGGCTGGGCATCTGAGGCTGGGCCGCCTGATCTACCTCTATGACGACAATCATATTTCTATTGATGGCTCCACAGACCTCGCCTTCACCGAAGACCGGATGGCCCGCTTTGCCGCCTATGGCTGGCATGTGCAATCGGTTGCCGATGGCACTGATCTTGAGGCAATAGACCAGGCAATTCGGGCGGCCAGGCTCGATCCGCGGCCTTCGATCATCTCGGTTCGGAATATTATC
>CAYMQX010000019.1:0-2614 GCA_964392495.1 uncultured Anaerolineaceae bacterium | reverse complement strand
CGGCCTGCCCACCCGCCAGGGCACAGCCAGGGCGCACGGTGAACCGTTGGGGGATGAGGAATTGAACGCTGCCAAGCTAAACCTGGACTGGCCGGTGGAACCCAGGTTCTATATTCCGGATGAAGTGCGCGCCTTTTTCCGTTCAGCCGTGGACCGCGGGCAAAAGCTTGAAGATGAGTGGAAGGCCCGGCTGGAGGCGTACTGCCGTACCTTTGCCGGGCCGGGCGCCGAGTTCCGCCGCCGTATGAGGGGAGAATTTCCCGGCGACTGGGAGACGGCCCTTCCGCGGTTTCCCGCCGACCCCAAAGGGATGGCGACACGGGCCTCCTCCGGCCAGGTTCTCAACGCTCTGGCGGCGCGGTTGCCCGAATTGATCGGCGGCTCGGCGGACCTTGCGCCCTCCAATAACACCATGATCCTGGGAAGCCCTGGTTTTCAGAAGGATACTCCCCACGGCAGGAATTTTCACTTTGGGGTGCGCGAGCATGCGATGGGCGCGGCTTTGAATGGCATGGCCGTTTATGGCGGCGTGATCCCCTATGGCGGAACCTTCCTGGTCTTTTCGGATTACGTGCGCCCTGCCATCCGGATCGCAGCCCTCTCGCACATCCCCTCGATCTTCGTTTTTACCCATGATTCGATTGGCCTGGGTGAGGATGGTCCCACCCATCAGCCCGTGGAGCAGCTTGCCGCGCTGCGCGCCATCCCCAACCTCACCCTTATCCGCCCCGCGGATGCAAATGAGGTGGCGGAGGCCTGGCGTCTGGCGATTTCCAATCGGAAGGGTCCGACCGCACTCGCCCTTACGCGCCAGGCGGTCCCCACTTTTGACTGCCCTTCCGGTCCCACTGTGCAGATGGGCGCCTATGTGCTCAAGGATTTCGGAGACGATCCACGGCTGATCCTCATGGCATCCGGTTCCGAGGTCGCCCTGATCTATGCGGCCGCCCGGGAGCTTCATGAACAGGGTGACGCGGTACGTGTGGTTTCATTCCCTTCCTGGGAATTATTTGAGAGGCAGGGACAGGCCTACCGGGATTCTGTCCTTCCTGGGCACATCACCGCCAGGCTGGCGGTCGAAGCCGGTATTTCCTTGGGCTGGGAGAGGTATACTTCGCGCACCCTCAGCCTGGAGCATTTCGGCGCCTCGGCCCCCGGCGGGGTTGTATTCAAGGAGTTTGGTTTCACCGTTGAGAATGTAGTGAAAAATGCCCGGGAATTGATCCGGGATTAAGTGGTTGCGATCAGCCTCCCGCCGTACGGCGGGAGAACACGAGTGGAGGATCGTTATGAGAGTTGCTGTAGCCTGTGACCATGCAGGCTTTCCCCTTAAAGCGACGGTTTTGGAGGCGGTACGCCTTGCAGGCCACGAGCCGCTTGATCTTGGGACGGACAGCCAGGAGCCGGTGGACTTTCCGGATTTCACCCTGAAGCTCGGGCACTCGATCCAATCCGGGGACGCACAGCGCGGTGTGCTGATTTGCGGCTCCGGTGTGGGCGCTTGCGTGGCGGCTAACAAGCTGAAAGGTATTTACGCCTCGATCTGTCATGATACCTATTCTGCCGCGCAGGGTGTCCTTCATGACGATATCAATGTACTTTGCCTGGGCGGACGCGTCATCGGCCCGGAATTGGCGCGTGTGCTTGTGGCGGCATTTTTGGGGTCCAGTTATTTGGGGAATGATCCCGCTGGCGGGAGGCTTGCACGGCGGGTCGCCAAGATCCATGCCATGGAAGACGGCCGCCCGCTTGGCGATTGAATACGAGGTAAAACATGGATCCGATTAAAAAACTTGTTTCTTTGGGGCAGTCCCTCTGGTATGACAATATCCAGCGCAGGCTTCTGGAAAATGGAGGCATGCAGGCCATGATCGAACTGGGGGAGGTCCGTGGTGTGACCGCCAACCCGACGATCTTCAACAATGCCATCGCCAAATCCACCGATTACGATTCAGCCATCATCCCGTTGGCCTGGGCCGGTTGGGATGCGGAAAAGATCTTCTGGCAGCTCGCGGTGGAGGATATCCAGGCCGCGACCGATCTCTTTCTGCCTTTGTTCGAGGAGACCAATGGCGGTGATGGCTATGTGAGCCTGGAAGTGAGTCCCGAGCTTGCACATGACACCCGGGCTACGGTCGCACAAGCCCAGCAGTTATGGGCCAGGGTGGCGCGCCCCAATCTGATGGTCAAGATCCCGGCGACCGCTGAGGGTATTCCGGCAATTCGCAGGGCCACGGCTGCGGGCGTCAATGTCAATATTACGCTTATCTTTTCACTGAAGCGCTACGCGGAGGTGATGGAAGCGTATTTGGGTGGCCTGGAGGATCGTCTTGCGGCGGGTCAGCCCATCCATTCCATCGCCTCCGTGGCCTCCTTTTTTGTCTCGCGCGTGGATTCAAAGGTCGATCCGCAGTTGCCGGAGGGCTCTGAGCTGCGCGGCAAGGCAGCCATCGCGAATGCAAAGCTTGCATATGATATCTTTCTGAAGACCTTTCGCGGTGAGCGCTGGGAGAAATTGAAATCCCGCGGCGCGCGCTTGCAGCGTCCCCTCTGGGCCTCCACCAGTACCAAGAATCCCACCTACCCCGACCTGATCTATGTCGACAATCTCATC
>CAYMQX010000018.1:1654-16419 GCA_964392495.1 uncultured Anaerolineaceae bacterium | reverse complement strand
CGGTCCAACTGCGGCTCGTAGTAGAACCACTCAAACACACCGCTTTGCCCCACCGGAAGCCCGGTATGTATGGTGGTCAGATGTGCTGCGGTGGTGGAGGGGAATTGAGAGGTCAGCTTCTCCAGGCGGCCGAGGCGGATAAGGCGCTGAAGGAAAGACGCCTGCTGGAAGCGCTCCATAAAACGCCAGCCGAAGCCATCCACCAGGAAGAGCACCACGGCGTCATAGGCTCTGCTCCTCAGCGCTGCGCCAAGCCGGGCAGGCAGGCCCGCAAAACCGCCCGAGTCATAGCGCGGCCGGAGGAATTCATCGGGAAGGGTCATGGCTTTTCCGAATCGAGGATCATGCCTGCCGCCCGCCTGCCGATCTCCACGGCAAAATTCGTGCCGCGGTCCCAGGGATAGACCTGGCTCATGGAGGCAAAATACAATCCCTGGATGGGTGTCTGGATCGAGGGGATGTTCTTCGAATGGCCAAGCAGCGGGACAGGTTGGGCGTAAGCGGTCTTGAAGACCCAGACCTTGTTCACCCAGCCCGGCTCGAAAGCCGGGTTGAACTTCTTGAAGGTGGGCAGGAAACGCTCCAGCAGATCCTGATCGCTGAGGGAGAAATACTCATGGCCGGTTTCGAGGTAATCCCCGGCATAGACGATATGGTCACCGCCAAAGTGCTCGGCCCCGACAAAGTTGGTATGCTCGACCAGGGCCAGCATGGGAAAACCGGCCTCCTTGGGCAGGTTGAACCAGTAGTAGCCCTCCCTGGAGAGCTGGTGTTTGAGTGAAAGCACCATAACCACGGCGCCCATGGACTTGAGCGCGAGCAGGCCTTTCAGGTATTCTTCGGGAAGCTCAGGAGCCAGCCGGGCCAGCAGGTTGGGCGAGGTGGTCACCAGGACGCGGTCGAAATGCTCCGCCTGGCCGGTGTCCACCTCCAGGCCGCCCGCGGCAGCGAGACGGATGGACTTGACCTGTGCGCCCAAGCGAAGGTCCACACCCATCTCCTGGAGACGCGCGGCAAACCGGTCGGCGAAGCGCTGGAAACCGCCGCGGAAAGTACCGAGCCGCGTGGTGCGGGCCTTGATGCGCGCCCACATCCAGGCCATGTTCACGTCCCGGTAGAAAGGCCCGAACTTGCCCACGAGCAGGGGCTTCCACATCTTCTCATAAACGTTCCTCCCGGCCCATTTCATCATCCACTGGTCGGCGGTGACGCGTTCCAGGGCCCGCCAGTTATCCGTCAGGCGCAGGAAGAGCCCCACCAGGCCAAAGCGGACCTTGTCCAGGCCCCAGCCCAGGCCGGGGAATAGTATGGCCTTGAGAATGGAATCAAAGGGATAGAACTTGCCGTTGTGATACATGACGGTGAGAGGTCGGGGAAAGATCACCTCCTCCTCCCATCCCAATTCGCGGATCAAGCCCAGCATATGGCGGTCCGACTGGAACCAGTGGTGGTAGAACTTCTCCACCGACCAATCCCAGTGCGGCTCCTTGAAGCCCGATGCCAGGCCTCCAACAAAGGAGGCCGATTCAAAAATGGTGACAGCATGGCCCGCTTTGCGTAGATCGAAAGCGGCGGCCATCCCGCCAAAACCAGCACCGATGATCGCAATCTTCATGGATGTTCCTGTCAAAGGAATTCAGGCTTGAGGTTCGGTCTCCGCCCTGAGGGAATCGCTCCACTTGACACCTTCGCGCGCCAGGTAATAAGCGCCCAGCAGCGTGATGGGCAGCCAGAGGGCCACATGCAGCGCCAGGGTATAGCCGGCAGCCACGGCCTGATCGACGCCATAGGCCGTCAGCACGGCGATGCCGGGAGCATCGAACGTACCGATGTAGCCGGGGGCAGAGGGGATGGTGGTGGCCAGGTTGGCCAGGCCGTTCATCAGCATAAGGGCAAAGAAATTCACCTGGAAGGGGAAGGCATGCATCACGAACCAGTACTTGCCGGTTTCCAGCAGCCAGATGATGACGGATGTAAAAAAGACCATGAGGACATTGAAGGGCGAGCGCAGAGAGGCCAGCCCGTCCAGAAAACGATGCATGAGCCCGAGGCTCCGCTCGTGCAGGCGTACGGGCAAAAGACGCTGGATGGACCAGGAACCAAAACGTGAGGTAGTGTGCGGGAACATGGCGGCCAGCAGGAAGACCACCAACGCTCCGATGAAGATGCCAGTGCCAGCCACCGCCACCTGCTGGATGCTTCCCAGGACCCCGGAACTGCCGGTCAGACGAGCCAACTCAGGCAGGTTGATGAAGACAAAAGCCAGCATCACCACCCCGTCGAAAATGCGCTCCACAACGATGGTGGCGAGGGAGGCCGAGACGGGCACGCCTTCCCTGCGCTTAAGGATGATGGCCCGCAGCACCTCACCGGCGCGGGCCGGGTAGATGTTATTGCCCATATAGCCGATCGTCGTGATCGGGAACATGATGCCGGTGGGGATCTTTTTAATGGGCCCAAGGAGGTAATGCCAGCGCCAGGCGCGTATCCAGACCCCCACAAAATAGACCGCGATGCCAGGCAGGAACCACCAGAAGTTGGCAGCCTGCACCACGCTCCAGAACTCCTGAAGCCGCAATCCCTTCAACGACGCCCAGATAAAAAAGACACTGATCAGAACTCCGACCCAGAACTGCCATTTTTTCATGCCGGGATTGTATCATGCACGTCTGAACCCGGTCTTATAATGGAAGGATGCCGTTCCTCAACCAGCCTGCGCCGGACTTCGAATTGCCCGATCTGGACGGGGTGCGCCACCGCCTGAGCGATCAGCGTGGGCACATCGTCGTGGTGAACTTCTGGTCCTGCGAGTGCCCGCACTCGGAGAGGACCGACCGTTCGTTGATGTCCGCCTACATCCAGTGGAAAGGAGAGGTCGCCCTGCTGTCGATAGCCTCGAACGGGAACGAGGGTCTGACCGAGATCCGACAGACCGCAGAGCGGCGCCGCCTGCCCATTGTCCTCCTGGATGCGGACCACGCAGTGGCAGACCTGTATGAGGCCCAGATCACCCCACATGCCTTTGTCATCGACCGGGAGGGGCTGCTGCGCTACCAGGGAGGCGTGGATGATGTGGCCTTCCGCCAGAGGACAGCCAGCCGCTTTTTTGTGGAGGCAGCGGTGGAGACTCTGCTGGAGGGCCGATTACCGGAAGTGCAGGAGCACCCTGCTTTTGGCTGCGCGATCGTGCGGCTTGTTTAATGCTAGAATCCCAGCGTGATCACAACCGAAGCCCGGGTCGCATTGCTAAGAAAGATCCACCTCTTCAAGGAATTGAGCGAGGAGGAACTGGTCTATCTCGCGAATCATTTTAGTGAGGTGGAATACAAGCCGGGCGAGGCCATCATCGAACAGGCCACACGGGGGGATACATTCTACCTGATCTACCGGGGCAGGGTACGCGTGAGCCGCAGGAAGGACAACCGCGAAGAACAACTGGCGACCCTGGTGGAGAACGACTACTTCGGGGAAATGGAACTGATGTCGAGGCAGCCGCGGGCGGCCACGATCAAAGCCCTGACGCCCGTAACAGTCCTGGCTCTCTCACGCGAAAATTTCGATGAACTGCGGCAGAAGAACCCGGCGCTCAAACCCATGCTGGACGTGATCATCCGCAGCCGCTCGCTGGCGCGCCAACTCCAGTTTAAATGGCTGCGGGAGGACGAGGTGGTGTATTTCCTGGCCCGCAAGCACCCGATCCTGCTTTACGAGGCGATGGGTGCGCCGGCGCTGGTCTTGTTGGGGGCGATCAGCCTGGCATTGTGGTCGGTATTTACGGGAGCCGTGACGCCCGCGGCAGTGGGAGGCATCCTGCTGCTGGCCGCCATCGCCTGGGCAGTATGGCGCGCCATCGACTGGAGCAATGATTATTATGTAGTCACCAACGAGCGCGTGGTCTGGCTGGAAAAGGTGGTGGGGCTGTACGACAGCCGGCAGGAATCACCGTTGAATACGGTACTCTCGGTCAGCGTCGAGACCGACCTGCTGGGACGGGCGCTGGACTATGGAAACGTGATCGTGCGGACCTTCGTGGGGCAGATCCCCTTCCTGAGCGTGCCTCATCCAAACCAGGCAGCACAGGCCATCGAGGAATATTGGAACCGGGCCAAAAAGCAGGTGAGCAGCACGGAACGGGACGCCATGCGGGACGCCATCCGGCGCAAGCTGGGGATGACGATCACGCCCCGGCCTGCCCAAACGGTTGAAACTCCCGCCAAGTCACCCAAACCCAGCATTCAGAGCGCAGCCCTGCGGGCCTTGGGGGCCAACACCCTGAAGATACGTTATGAGATCGGGAATACAGTTGTCTATCGCAAGCACTGGTTTGTGTTATTCAGGCAGGCCGGATTGCCGGCCCTGCTGATCCTGGGACTGACGGGGGTATGGATACGCCACCTGCTCATCCTGGCCTTCGACCCGGCTGTTTCCCTGGTGCAGAGAACCGCGGCAGGCACGCAAATCGATGCCATGTCGATGTTCCTGCCGATCCTGATGATCCCGTGTTTCCTTTGGATGATCTACCAGGTCATCGACTGGAGCAACGACATCTTCCAGGTGACCGGAGACCAGATCATAGACCTGGACAAGACGCCTTTCGGCACCGAGGAGCGGCGGGCTGCACAGTTGGAGAACATCCTGGCGACGGAATACCGCCGGGAGGGTCTTCTCGGCAACATCTTCAATTTTGGGACGGTTTATATCACGGTAGGCGGCACGCAGCTGACTTTCGAGAACGTGACCGACCCCGCCACGGTCCAGTCCGACATCGACAGGCGGCGCATGGTGCGCATGGCCCAGGCCAATGAAGCCAAGATCGCCGGCGAGCGTGAGCGTATCGCTGAATGGCTGGCCGCCTATAATGAAAACCTGGATGAGTTCCACAGCGGATCCGCCAGCGAACTGAAAAGCGAGTAAAATCGGTGGACTTTACAAGGATTTATCATGAGCATTCGGAACATCATCACCCTGCCCGATCCGATCCTGCGCCGCAAAGCGCGGGCAGTGACCAGCTTCGATGAAAATCTTCAGACCCTGATCGACGACATGATCGAGACCATGCGCCAGGCGCCGGGGGTCGGTTTGGCCGCGCCGCAGGTCAACATCTCCGAGCGTCTCATCGTGGTGGAGTACGGCGAGGAGGAAGAGGGCGAGGAGGGGGAGATCATCGAGCACCCCAAAAAGCTGTTCGTGGTGGTCAACCCTGAGATCGTGAAAGCCTCCGAAGAGACCGAAACAGGCGTGGAGGGCTGCCTCTCCATCCCGGGCATTGTGGGAGAAGTGGACCGCTTCTCCAGCGTGCAGGTAAAGGGCCTGAACCGCCGCGGCCGGCCAATCAAGGTCAAAGCCGAGGGCTGGCTGGCGCGCATCTTCCAGCATGAGATCGACCACCTTAACGGCGTGCTCTTCCCGGATCGGGCCGCCCGGATATGGAAACCTGCAGCAGAGCCGGCTGAAGAACAGGAAGTCTGATCCCTACGACCCATGTTCCTTAAGCATCTTTCCCTGACGAATTTCCGCAATTTCACCCGCCTGGACATCGACCTGCCCCGGCGGGTTGTCGTGCTGGTCGGAAGGAATGCACAAGGCAAAACGAGCCTATTGGAGGCGGTCTATTTCCTGGCTGCCTTCACCTCCTTCCAGACCCACACCGACCGGCAGCTTGTCAACTTCATCGCGGCGCGCGAACCGCTGGCAGTGACGCGACTGGTGGGCGAGTACGCGCGCAGCGGCTCCTCGCACCGGCTGGAGGTGCGCCTGATCCTGGAACCGACCGGAGCGAACGGGCAGAGGCTCCGCAAGGAGATCCTGCTGGATGGGGTAAAGCGCAGCGCGGCAGAGGTGATCGGGCACTTCAAAGCCGTGATCTTCGTCCCGCAGATGTCACAGATCGTGGAGGGAGGGCCGGAGGACCGCCGGCGATACCTCAACCTGGCGCTGGCACAGGTCATGCCGGCCTACGGGAGCGTGCTGGGGGAATACCACCAGGCGCTCACCCAGCGCAATGCCCTGTTGAAAATGCTGAACGAGAGGGGCGGCAGTCCCGATCAATTGGAGGTCTGGGACCAGGAACTGGCGCGCAGCGGGGCGCGGCTCATCCTCTGGCGCATCCAGGCGGTGCAGGAGATCGAGCGGCAGGCAGCGCGCGTCCACAATGAATTGACGCGTGGGCAGGAGATCTTGCGTCTTGCCTATGAACCAGCCTTCGATCCCCTGCCGCGGCCCAATGGACAGATGGGGCTGCGCCTCAAGACGGTGGTGGACCGCTCGACCCTGGACCTGCGCGAGATCGAGACCGGTTTCCGGGAACGCCTGCAGCAACTGCATACGGAGGAGATCGCACGCGGGGTGACGACGATCGGTCCGCACCGGGATGAACTGCGTTTTTATGCCAACAACGTGGACCTGGGGGACTACGGCTCGCGCGGCCAGGTACGCACGACCATGCTGGCGCTCAAACTGGCCGAGGTGGCCTGGATGAAGGAGCGTACCGGGGAATGGCCGGTGATCCTGCTGGACGAGGTCATGGCCGAGCTGGACGTTGAGCGCCGGTCCGATCTGCAGAACTACATTGGCGGCTCGGAGCAGGCGCTGCTCAGCGCTGCGGACCTCAACCTGTTCGACCCGGCATTCACGAGGCAGGCGGAAATCCGGGAGGTGCAGGGAGGTCGGGTGCAGGCGTGGGAGCCTGAAAGCAGTGTAGAGGATGGAGAAAAGGGCGAATAAGTTCGTTACGATCAGGAGCCATATATGACAGTGAAGCATTCACAGGATGTGGAAGAAAGGGCGGTGGCCGCCGGGAAGGATACCACCATCCAGGTCTTGATCTCCGCGCAGGAGGGGCCGAACTTCGCACTGCGCAAGTTTTCCATGCAGCCGGGCGGCGGGATGCCGCGCCATACCAACACTGTGGAGCACGAACAGTACGTGCTGCGCGGGCTGGCACGCATCGGGATCGGCGAAGAGACCTATGAAGTGAAGCAGGGCGACGCCATTTTCATCCCCGAGGGCGCCATCCATTATTATGAGAATACCGGCAGCGAACCGTTCGAATTTCTGTGCATCATCCCCAACAAGGAAGACCGCATTACGATCGTGGACGAGAATTCCTGTTAGGAGCGGGCTTACGGATCACTCGAGAGGCATCTTGACCGGGATCCCGGGTTTACGGGGGAAGCGGGGCGGTGTGGCAGCCGTCTTTTCCAGCAGGACCAGATAGCGGTCATCGACCACGCCGGGCAGGTTGACCTGCACGAGGCTGTTTAGTTTCCCCCCCAATACCTTCATGGCATGTTCCGCGGACTGGGCCTCGGCCGGTCCGCTTTCACCTTTCTGCGCCAGGACCCTGCCGCCGACCTTTACCAGCGGCAGGAGGTACTCGACCAGCACATTGAGCTTCGCCACCGCCCGCGCCACCGCCCAATCATAGGTTTCACGATGACGCAGGTCCTGTCCCACCGTCTCGGCACGCGCCTGGAGCACCTCCACCTCTTCCAGGCCGAGCATCTCCACGATGTGCTGGCAGAACATGGCCTTCTTTCCCACGGATTCCACGAGGGTCAGGCGCATATGCGGGTAGAGGATCTTTAATGGGATGCCGGGAAAACCCGCCCCGGTGCCTACATCGATCAGGCACGCCGGGGGGGTTGACTTCCAGGCCAGGACGCAGGAGAACGAATCGAGATAATGCTTGGTGCGGATGGACTCCTCATCCCGGATGGCCGTCAGGTTAAATTTGCGGTTCCATTCCATCAGCTCGCGTTCATAGGCGGCAAGCGCCCGCACCTGGCGCTCCGCAAGCTGGAGGCCGAAGAGGGCGCGGGCATCCTGGACGAGTTTATCGAGGGGGGAATGCATGGGATGGGCAACGGGGGCAGGCTTTGAGCCTGCCCCCGATGGAAGGGCTACTTCTTATCGGTTTCTTCGACCATGGCCGGTTTAATGCGGAGCCTGCGGAACTTGCGCACCAGGGCCCGTACGCCCAGGAAGACCAGATATACGGGGATGCCGATCAGGATCAGAGATGGCAGCACCAGGAGCACAAAGCGGATAAGGAAGTCCACAAAATCCTGGAAGAAGAAGATCAGGTCCTGGATGGCCTCACGGGCGACACCCTGGGGCTTCCAGCCGGCGATCTCGATGGGCTGAACGCTGGCCTCGGCGATGATGCGGACCGAGACTGCCGAGAGAGCCGCAGATTCCTCATAGTACTTGATCTGTCCCTTGACCATCTCGATCTGCTCACGGATGGAGGCGAGTTGGTTGAAGACGTTAAGGACATCCTCGGTGGCGGTGGCATTCTCCATGATTTTGACCAACTGGGCTTCGGTGGCTTCCAAGTTCTTGAGCCGGGATTGGAGGTCCACATAGTCGGCGGTTACATCCTGGCCGGAGCGGGATTCGCTGCGCACCTCGATCACACCGGCCTTGATCCGGTCCAGTGCCTGGTCCAGCTTTTCGGAAGGCACCCGGATGCCCACCTGCGCTTCAGGGACCTGCACTCCATTATTACCGGTGGACTGGTACTTGTTGGAAGAAACCACATAGCCGCCCATTTCGGCAGCCAGGGCCTCGATGGCCTTCAGGCGAACGTCAACATCCGCCACCACGATGGCGAGGTCGGCGTTCTGGATGACCAGGCGCTCAATCGCCACAGCCTCCCCACCGCCCGAGAAGGACGGCGACTCGGGTGCAGGGGCCTCCATGGCCGGCGCGCCGGCCTCCTGCCGAAGGTACATGTCCTGGGCCCCGGGCCCGGCATTTTGGGCAGAACGGAACCCGGCGCAGGCTGTCAACAGGCTGGCGGCAGCGAGAATGATGAATAACAGGCGTTTCATTGCTTTTCTCCTCATGGGCGGATCGTCTCGATGCAGGGACGAGCCGCCGGGGGAAAATGTTCCCTTACCATCCTTCGGACAGGCGCAAGGCGTGTTTTTCAGGGAGGTTGGCGGCGCGGATGCGTTTTTGGACCTCGGCAATGTTGTACTTCACCCGGCGAGGGGTCCAGGTCCGCGCTTCCGTGTCATAGATGGCGTAGGAGGAGCGGGAATCCCGGTCCCTGGGCTGGCCCACCGACCCCGGGTTGAGAATCATACGCGGGCTGAGAGGCGTAGAACGGTCCTCCTTCAGCACCTCCAGGGAAATGCGGTCATTGGATTCATCCAGGCGGAACAGGCACTGGATGTGGGAATGGCCCACAAAACACCAGGGCGTTTCAAAATGGTCAAAGTTGAGACGGGCCGACAGGGTATTAAGCACATATTCCCATAACGGATCCCGCGGGCTGCCATGGGCCAGGGTGGCATCGCCGCGCACACGCGTGCTCTGGGGCAGCGAACGCAGGAAATCCATGTTATCGGCGGTCAGGACGCTCTCGGTCCACAGCAATGACCGGCGCGCATCCCCGTTGAAGGTCTCAAAGGGCATCTTGCCGATCACGGCGACATCGTGATTGCCCAACAGGCAGGTCAGGTGGGGTAGTTGGCGCATGTGCTCCACCACCAGGTTCGGATCCGGGCCATAGCCGATCAAATCGCCAAGACACCAGACCTCCTCGACCGCGCCAGCAGCAGCCAGCACAGCCTCCAGAGCCGTAAAGTTCGCATGAATATCAGAGATGACAAGGACCTGCATTAACCCTCCAGTAAGGCCGCAATGTGTTCCATGATGATCCCAGCAGCTTCAGACTTGTCCATGAGCGGAAGGTCCTGGCGCTGACCGTTGGAGAACAGCAGGGTAATCCGGTTGGTCTCTCCGGCAAACCCCGCGCCTTCGGCAGAAATATCGTTGGCGGCGATCAGGTCAAGACCCTTCGCCTTGAGTTTTTCACCTGCATTTTCAAGCAGATCGCGCGATTCGGCGGCAAAACCGGCCACCACACGGGGCCTGCCCGGGCTGGCGGCGACCGTCCGCAGGATATCGGGCGCAGGCTCGAGTTCCAGGCGGGGGATGCCATCGCGCTTCTTCAGCTTGTCGGCTGCCACATCCCTGGGGCGGAAATCGGCCACTGCGGCAGCCATCACCAACGCGTCCGCGCCGGTGACCTCCGCCATGACCGCATCGCACATTTGGAGGGCGGTCTGTACCGGCACGAGCCGCGCCCCCACCGGAGGGGTGAGGGCAGTGGGCGTACTGATGAGGACCACCTCCGCGCCCAGGTCCACGGCCGCCTGTGCGAGTGCATAGCCCTGTTTTCCAGATGAACGATTGGTGAGGAAGCGCACAGGATCCAAGGGTTCCTGAGTCCCGCCAGCAGTGACCAGCACGGTCCTGCCGGACAACCTGCCCTGCATACCAAGGACACGGCGGATATGGCCGAGCAGTTCCGAGGGCTCAAGCATCCGTCCCGTCCCTACGAGCCCGGAAGCAAGATGCCCCTGGGCTGGCCCGGCAATAAAGACCCCGCGCTCTCTCAGGGAGGCCAGGTTCCGCTGGGTGACCGGAGCTTCGAACATGCCGCCGTCCATTGCCGGGGCGATCAGCACCGGGCAGGAGGCCGCGAGAAGCGTAACGGAAAGAAGGTCCCCGGCGAAGCCGTGGGCCATTTTGGCAATGGTGTTGGCAGTGCAGGGAGCGACCACAAGCAGTCCGGCCGAATGAGCAAGGCCCACATGTAGAACGTGGGCCTCACCACCCCATAGATCATGGTCTGTAAAAGTACGCCGGCCGGTAACGGATTGGAAGGTGAGAGGGGTGATGAACTTTTCGGCTGCTTCGGTCAGGACCACATCCACCTGTGCGCCTGCCTGCGCCAGCCTGGAGGCCAATTCCGCGGCCTTGTAGGCGGCGATCGAGCCTGTGACGCCAAGCATGATATGTTTCCCTTGCAGCACGCTCATCGGATTGATTATACCTGTGAGTCCCCTGAAATCAGTCTTCCCCAGCCTTGCTGCCTTCAACAAGCGGGACCACCTCGGCATTCGGGAGGGCTTGCATCAGCGCGGCACTGCTGAGAATAACGGCTGTGCCGCGCATCCCTGATCCAATGGACAGGTACTCCTGCGCCAGCAAGCCGGGATCGATCAAGACTCGGAGAGGATGCCGCAGCCCAAAGGGCCCCACGGCCCCGATCACATAACCGGTGACTTCCAGGACCTCATCCTCAGTGGCCATTGAAATACGCGACTGACCCAGATAACTGCGGAGTGCCTTCCAGGAAATCTGGGCGGGGCCTCCCACCAGCGCCATAACAAAGGAATCCTGCTTGAGACGGAAGAGAAGGCTTCGCACCACCTGGCCAGGTTGCTGGCCGCGTTCACGAGCCGCCTGTTCCAGCGATTCCACGGGTCCGGGATGGGTAAAGACACGGTGAGGGATGCCCAGATCCTGAAGGGCAACGCTGACGGGAGGCGGCTCAGGCATGGGTCTTTGGCTCGTACAAACACAGCCTGCGAACGGGACAGACCGGGCAATCCGGCTTGCGGGCGGCGCAGACCTCCCTTCCCAGCCGGATGAGGTTAAGATGGGCCGCGTAATAGGTTTCCGGGGGCAGGAGTCTCTCCAGATAGGGATGGGCCTGCTCCACCGTCAACCGAAGCGGGCGAATGCCAATGCGCCCGGTCACACGATAGACATGGGTATCCACCGGGAAGGCCGGCTTGTTGAGCGAGAAGCACAGGACAATGGCGGCCGTCTTGGGGCCTACGCCCTTGAACTGCATGAGCCAGATGCGGGCAGGTTCCACTTCCATCTGCGCAAGAAAGGAGAGATCGAGCGAACCGCGCTGCGCGGTGATGGCCTTCAGCACCGCCTGGATGCGCGGACCTTTCTGGTTGGCCAGGCCTGCCGGACGTATGGCATCGACCACCTGCGCCGCGGGGGCATCCCGAACCGCCTCCCAGGTGGGGAATCGGGAGCGCAGCAGGTGATAAGCCCGGTCGCGGTTGGAATCGTTGGTATTCTGCGAGAGGATCGTGGAGATCAACTCATCCAGCGGAGGCATGCCCTTGCGCCAGATGGGTTCACCATAAGCGGCGATGAGCGCGGCATGGACCTTCCTGGCACGCCGGGCCTCATTCATGGCGTTCCAATGTAAAGACCGGTCGGGAAGCCCCCGTAACCAAACCGCGGTGATTGGTAAGCTGCTTCGCTGGTCCGAAAGCAGCCAGCCTCTCCAATTGAGATGCCGAAAGGACCCCCAACTGCCGCAATATCTCCAGCACCACGGCGGGGCGGACGCGAGCCGAAGAGCGCAGATCCATGGAGAGGCGCGAGGCATCCCCGTCCGTCACCTTGAAAGCGATGCCCAAACCGGGGGCTTGTGGAGAGACCACGCCAGGAGCGACCCCGATGATCTGGAAGCCCTCCGCCCCGCGCTTGGTCACGACCAGGCCGTCACAGGCCAGCATCAGTTCGCAATCGAACTCGCCCGGACCGCTGACCATCTCCGGGTGGGAGGTCATGGCCGAAGTGATCTTGCGGCATGCGGAGAGGCGTTCCTCGGGGAGGCGCTGCGGGTCCAGCAGGCGGGCCATCCCCAGGGCGGCATTCATCAGCGGCACAGCAAAATTGGGCGCCGAGCAGCCATCCACACCGAGTTCGACGGCCCCTGGCTCGATCCCGCACATGGCGGCAAAAGCTGCGAGGATCTCCTTCTGAATGGGGTGATCGAGGCTAAGGTAGCTTTCCAGGGGAAACCCGCGCATCTTTGCATGGGCCAACATGGCCGTGTGCTTGCCGGAGCAATTGTTGTAGTTGGGGGTCGGCTTCTGCCCGTTGGACACGAACCGACGGAAGTTTTCGGGATCTGAAGGGAGGTGGCTGCCGCACTGCAGCAAGCCCTCCTCAAGGCCGGCCTTGGCCTGCATGGACCGGACTGTGCTGAGGTGCAGAACCGAGCCTTCATGGGAGGCACAGGCCAGCGCCAATTCCGCCGGGGAAAATCCGTAATGTTCCACGCCGCCATGTTCCACAAAAGGAAGCGCCTGGAAAGGCTTGGCACTGGAACGTAAAAAGGCGACCGCTCGAGGGTCGCCATAGGAGGCCAGGAGCCTGCCGCCAGAATCCACGACGGCGATCTGCCCGTAATGCGTAGACTCCACCAGGCGGCCCCGGCTGAGCTCCAGCAGGGGCAGGGGGGCGCTCACAGGCTCTCCTCGTGCGGATGGCTGGAGGGATGGTAATGGCGGGTATAGTAATGCAGCAGGCCGTAGCGCAGACGCTGGGCAAAGTGACGCTGTTTGACTGCGGAACCCTTAAAACCCGCGGCCAGGCTGTGAACAAGATTCTCGGTGGCGGTAGGGGCGGCCTTGCGCGCACCCAGGCGCTCCAGACGGTCGCGGGTCCGCTTGAGGAAATCCAACTGGCCGCGAATGCTCTGGGCATTCATCACGCCTCCGCGGCTGCTGATGATGGTATGGCCTTTATAGGAAGGCGAGAGCAGCAAATGCAGGGATTCGATCCAGGCCGGCAGATCGGCGGTGGCCAGGAAGGGGGGCTGGTTTTTCAGCACCGCATCCCCAATGAACACGACCTTCTCCTCCTCAAGCGAGACCCATAAGGCTCCCGCGGCGGGACCTGGATGCGATTCGATCCGGATGGGACTGCCATCCCAGTAGAGGGTGAGCTGCTCTTCGAAGGAAATCTCCGGGGGGGCCCAGCGCACACTGCCAAGACCCGGGATATCCTCCCATTCAGAGCCGGTCTCCTCACCCTGGGCTTTAAAGGTGTTGGGACGGTTGCGGAAGATCTGGGCGGCTTTCTCATGAGCGATGACGGGACAGTCCATGGCACGCGCACCCAGGGTGCGGTCGGGATGAGCATCCAGGTTGACGAGCACCCGGTCGGGACCGGCGTTCAGGTTCATCAGCGTGGCCCGCCAGGCGCGCCCGTCTTCAGGCGAGGGCGGGGCATCGATCTGGATCAGCCCGCGCGGCCTGACGATGACTCCCAGCATCACTCCGGGATACTGGTCCTCGATATAGACAGTCCTGGTAATGGCGTGCATGCTTCTCCTGAGGGATCATTCCTGTTCGATGGACAGACGGCCGGTCTGGCGGCGGAGCCTGCCGGTCTGGCGGATGCGCGCCACAGGCAGGGTGAGCCAGAAGGTGGCGCCCTGGCCGGGCTCACTCTCGACCCAGATACGACCGCCGTGACCGTTCACTGCCAGGCGGCAGAAAGCCAGGCCCACTCCCAGCCCCCCGGGTCTCTCTTTGCCGTGCAGGCGCATGAATTTCTCAAAAACGCGTTCCTGCTCGAGGGGCGGGATCCCGGGACCATTATCCTTAACCCACAGGCGCACCCACTCAGCGCTTTCCACGCGGCCGCCGATGACGATCCTGCCGCGAACAGGCGTAAATTTAATGGCATTCTCCAGCAGGTTGATGAGCACACGATGGATCATGTCCACATCCACCAGGATCAGGGGCAGGGCCGGAGCCACCTGCTTTTCGATGATCTGATTGCGGGCCGAAGCGCTGGGGTCCACGGCACGCAGGGCTTCTTCGATCAAGGCTGCCGGGTCAATGGCGGCCTTATCCTGGACCTGCTGGCCCGCCTCCAGCCGGCTGATATCCAGAAGGGAATTGACCAGCCGCTGGATGCGCCCGGTCGAATTCATGGCGATGGTGAGCATGGAGAGGGAGGCTTCATCCGGAGGGATCATATCCTCCAGCATATCGAGGCTGGAGACAATGTTGCCCAGCGGCGAACGCAGGTCGTGATAGATCATGGCCGTCATGTCTTCACGCAGGCGGTCCAGGTCCTTTCGCGAGGCGATATTCCGGAGGATCCACTGGATCGAATCGCTTTCGGCAAACGGGACACTG
>CAYMQX010000018.1:0-1644 GCA_964392495.1 uncultured Anaerolineaceae bacterium | reverse complement strand
CAGGAACAGTCAGATCATCCTTGCCATGAAGGGTGGATTCGTAGGTACAGTCACCGTCACGCAGGGCTTCGAAATCCAACCCGACCTTGCTGCGGTTCACGTCGTGGAGGGTCTCAATCCCCTGGCCGCGCAGTTCTTCCAGACTGTAGCCGGTCAATGAGGCGGCCTGGCGGTTGGATTCAAGGACATGGCCGCTGAAGTCGGTGATCATGATCGCATCGATGCTGTCGTGAAAGAGCTCATGATAGCGCTGGTGGGCCTGCTGCAGTTGTGCATACAGGGTGGCATTCTGGATGGTGGTGCCAGCCAGGCTCCCCAGACCGGTCATCACGAGCAGGGCATCCGGATCGAAGATGCGACCCAGGGGATTGATGGCTTCCAACACACCGATGATCTCTCCCTGGGCCTGGATGGGGGCCAGAGCCAGCGAGCGGATCTCGACGCCGGTAAACTTATCTGCGTCGCCCAGGTTGCCATCTGCGGAGGCCTCGGGCATGACCAGGCCGCGGTCTTCCTGGATGACACGTGCGGCCAGTCCCTGTCCGGCAGGGACATGGCGGTTCAGTATCTGGGCGGAATTCTTTCCGGCAGCCGCGTGGTAGATCAAGGTGCCCTCGGGGTCCAGCAGGGCCAGGGCCATCGTCTCCACCTGGAGAGCCTGCATGCAGTGATCGAGAACGCGCCGCCAGACTTCAGACATTTCGAGCGAGGTATTAATGGTCGCAGCGCCATCAGCCAGGGCCGACATGACGCGCGCGGTGCGCTGACTCTCACTGTAGAGCCGGGCATTCAGGACCGCCACGCTGGCCTGGTCTGCAATGGCCTGCATCAGGTGCAGGTGTTCTTCAGTAAAGGCACGGGGAGCGGAATGCACGAGCGTCAGCACACCCACCAGTTCGTCACGGGCGACGAGGGGGACACAGATGGCCGACTTGGGGCCGGATCGTTCCAGGGCGTCATCTTCACGGCGCAGCCAGCGTTCGTCCTGGCTGGTATCCGGGACCAAAGCCGGCTGGCGGTTCTTCACCACCCAACCCGCCAGGCCGCGCTCAACCGTATCCTTAAGCTGCTGGGTGGTATGCTCGTGGAATTGCTTGCCGTACACAATGGTGGCTTCGAGAGGCTGTCCGGCCTCATCCATCACTACGATACTGCCGCGCTCTCCCCCCACGTTCTGGAGAGCAGCATACAGCAGGCGCTGGAGCACCGTCCGGAGGTCCAGAGCCGTGGCAACCTCCCGGCTGACGCCGATGAGAAGCTCCAGTAACGACCGGTTATGATCCTGTTCCATCGTTTCTTTCAGAAACGTCATAATCTCCTGACCAGCGCTTCCATCACCTGCATCCTCATTATCCTTGCTTCCGGATGGAATTTGCAGGCAGATTTCCTATAAAAATTAAACTATCCGGTACCGATGTAAATGACGGCCACTTTGAATCATACCACGCGGAGGTGGAATTCTCCGTCTTCCTCTCCCTCAATCCCCACCACCTTTGTTACGGTAGCCGTTTTTCGGCGCACCCGGAGCAAACCGGGATTGGATGAGTATAGCATAGTAAAATCGGGTGATGGGATTGGACATCTCACGGGTTCATGCGCTGTGCTTCGATATTGATGGAACGCTGAGCGACACGGATGATGTAT
>CAYMQX010000017.1:0-16450 GCA_964392495.1 uncultured Anaerolineaceae bacterium | reverse complement strand
CCCTCGACCGCGCCTTCACCCTCTTCAGCATCGTCATCATCGTCTGGCTGTGGGCCTTCCCGGAGCCGAGCCGCCTCGCGGATTGGTCCACCCTGCTCCTGTCGCTGCTCATTACCGTCGCCACCGTGTTGAGCCTGCTCACCTGGTCTCCGCAGGCCTCCCTCACCACCTACAACCTGACCTTCGATGAATTGGTCTGGCAGGTCGCCTCCCTGGTCTTTCTTGCGCTGGGCGCGGTGGTGCTGCTGGTGCGCCGTCCCAACAGCTACTGGATCGGGCTGGCCATGCTCCTGCTGGCCTTCCTGGGGCACGCCGGGCACCTGCTCTTCCGCACCGACAGCAACTACTCCGGCATGGTCCGGCTGGCTTACATGGCGGCCTTTCCGATCCTGGTGACCCTGCCGCAGCGCTTCCCCACCCCCTACACCGTCCAGGAGCGTCCGGCCGCAAAGGACACCCCCGATACGCCCGTCCCCAACCGGCGGCGCTACAGCACCGACCCCAAAACCTTCCATGCCATGCTGGCGCTGGCCGCCGAATCCTCGCCTGCACGCGTCAGCCAGGCCCTGACCCGCGCCATCGCTCAATCCATGCTCGCCGACCTGTGCTTCCTGATGTTCCTCACCGAGGACAAGGAACAACTCATCATCGCCGGAGGCTATGACCTGATCCGCGAGGAGAACCTGGAGGGCGGCACCCCCGGACGCGACGAGATCCCCATGCTCACCAGCGCCATCCGGCGCGGGCGCGCCCTGCGCCTGCCTGCCAGCAGCACCTCCGCCGATATCAAGGGCCTGGCCGGGCTGCTGGGCATCAACAGCCCAGGCCACCTGCTCAGCGTACCCATCACCACCACCGATAAGGAAGTGCTCGGCGGACTGGTGCTGCTCTCCCCTTATTCCAACCGCATGTGGACCGCCGAAGACCAGGCCTTCCTCGCCAACATCGCCAATTCTCTGGTACCCATCATCCAGCGCAGCCAGAAGGTCAACCGGCTGGAGCAGCACGGCGAGCAGAACCGCCAGGCGCTCGAACATGCCCAACTGCGCATCTCCGAACTGGAGAAGCGCCAGCAGGAACTGCTCCAGCAGGCCGAAAACCGCAAACCCGCGGCCGGGCCGGACCCCGCTGCGCTGCTGGCCGCCCAGGACGAATCGCAGCGCATCATCGCACAGCTTCAGGAGGAGAACGCCTCGCTGCGCGCCGGGCTGAACGGACACGCCTCCGCCGAGATGGAGCATCTGCAGCATGAGTTGGATGCCGCCCGCCTCGAGGCCGGAAGGCTCCAGGATCAACTCACCGAAGCCAGCCTCCAGGCCCTGCAGGTGGAACCGGCGCCTCCCACCCGGCCCGCCTCCGAGCAGGCCGAGGTCATCGCCTCCATCTCGCAGGAACTGCGCCAGCCCATGTCTTCCATCATCGGCTACACCGATCTGCTGCTGGGCGAATCGGTCGGCATCCTGGGCTCCCTGCAGCGCAAGTTCGTGGAGCGCATCAAATCCTCCACCGAGCGCATCGGCAGCCTGATCAACGACATGATCCAGTTGAACAACCTGGAGACCGCCCTCCCCGGCGGCGCGCCCGAGCCCATTGATCTCAACCTTATCATCGACAACGCCATGAGCTATACCAGCAGCCAGGTGCGCGAGAAGAACATCTCCATGCACCTGGACCTGCCCAAGAAGATGGAGCGCATCCAGATCGACCGCGAGGCGCTCCAGCAGATCCTGGTCCACCTGCTGCAGAACGCCGGCGCGGCCTCTCCTGTGGAAGGAACCGTCCGGCTGAAGGTCGAGACTCGCAGCGAGGATAGCCAGGACTATGTCCTGGTGCAGGTCACAGACAGCGGCGGCGGCATCCCTCCGGAAGACCTGCCGCGCGTCTTCACCCGCCTGTACCGCGCCGATAACGTCCTCATCCAGGGCGTGGGCGATACCGGCGTGGGCCTCTCCATCGCCAAATCCCTGGCCGAGTCGCAGCACGGGCGCATCTGGGTCGAGAGCGATCCCGGCGTGGGCGCCTCCTTCAGCGTGCTCCTGCCGGTCATACTGGAAGAGCCCGCCGGGCAGACCGGCCAGAGGGGGTAACTGCCATGCAGGGCTTGAAACAAATCGGACTTGCCATCGCGGTCGCAGTGGTCTCGCTCGGGGTGGTGCTGGGAGGCCTCTCGCTGGCGCTTTCCGAGAACGTGACCCCTCCCCCCGCCGCCACCAGCACGCTGTGGCTGCCCACCTTCGCGGAGTTTATCACCCCATCGGGCACCTCCCCGGCCCTGCCCACCCTCACCAGCGCCGCCACACTCGCACCGGAAGCCACCGCCACGCTGCCCCCTCCACCTGCAAGCTGCACACCACCTTCCGGCTGGGTGGGCGTGACAGTAGGCGTGAACGATACGCTGGAGGGCATGGCGCTGCGCTACCACACCACCGCCCAGGCTCTCTCACAGGGGAACTGCCTGCTCACGCCCTCCCTGATCACCGGCAGCCTGCTCTTCGTGCCGCCCCTCCCCGCCTCCACACCCATCCCCTGCGGCGCGCCCTTCGGCTGGGTGCGCTATAGCGTGCAGCCCGGTGATACCCTGTATCACATCGCCAGCATGTACGGCATCACCACCTCGCAGCTCCAGCAGGCCAACTGCCTGGGCTTCTCCACCAACATCCGCGTCGGGCAGTTGTTGTGGATTCCCAACCGCCTCCCACTCTTCACCAACACGCCGCCGGTATTCCCGACCATTTACGTCCCGTCCGAGACGCCCACCGAGGCGCCCTCCGCTACCTCACTGCCTCCCACGGCCACGACCCAGCCCACCGGGACCACCGCGCCGCAGCCCACCGGGACGAACACAGCTCCACCCACAGATACCACTGTACCCGCCACCGCCCAGCCTTAGGACCCAACGGGCAGGTGGGAGATCCTCAAGAAGCGCCGCACGCAGATGAGAGTCATCCTTCGCATCCTTAAATTCCCCGGCCTGCTCGCCGCCATCTTCGCGTTGGCCGGATTAAGCGCCTGCGCCCCGGCAGCCGCTCCCCAACCCGCCTCCGCCCCGCTCCTGCTGGTCACCATGGCGGCGGACGCCTCGCCCACCCCCACGCCTTTCCAGCCCTCGCCGAGCACGCCCACACCCTTTGAGCTGGCGCTCTCGCTGCCCACCGCCACCGCCTCGGCCACACCCACGGTCCCCGTGGATGCCACCCCCACCGCGGACCTGAACCAGCTTTTCCCTACGGCCGCAGCCCCGCCCCTCCTGGACCCGAACGCACAGCCCACCGCTCTGCCTTCCCTCTCCGATAACGAGACCGTCAACTTTCTGCTGATCGGCTCGGACAAGCGCCCCGGCTCCTCCTACCGCACCGACACCTTGGTGATCGGCATCCTCTGGCCGCGCGCCGGACAGGTCTCGCTGATCTCGATCCCGCGCGACCTGTGGATCTACATCCCCACCGTCGGGATGCAGCGCATCAACACCGCCTATCAGAGCGGCGAGCTTTCCTATTATCCCGGCGGCGGACCCGGCCTGCTCAAGGACACCATCGCCTACAACCTCGGCATCCGCATCGACCATACCGCCATGGTCGATTTCGACGGCTTCCGCCGCATCGTGGATACGCTGGGCGGCGTGGATGTTCCCGTGGGCTGCGCTTACACTGACTGGCGGCTGATCGACCCCTCCTACGATCCCTACAACGAGGACAACTGGTACCTCTACACCGCCGGGCCGGGCCTCCTGCACATGGACGGCGACCTGGCCCTCTGGTACGCCCGCTCCCGCTCCAAGTCCAACGACTTCGACCGCGGCCGCCGCCAGCAGGAGGTCCTGCGCGCCATCTTCTCCCAGGCCTTGCGCACCGATACCCTGAGCAAGATCCCCCAGCTCTACCAGGACTTCTCCTCCACCGTCACCACCGACCTGGGCCTGGCCGACGTGCTGAAACTGGCCCCTTACGCCCCGCGCCTGACCAATGCAGATATCCGCGGCTACTTCATCCGCCCGCCTTATGTCTCCTCCTGGATGACCCCCGGCGGCGCGGCCGTCCTGCTCCCCGATGAGACCGCCCTGCAGGGCTTGATGGCCGAGGCCACCACCTTCTCGCCGCGCGCCGTGGAGCGTGAGACCGCGACCGTGGAAGTAGAGAATGGCACCACCACCGACGGCCTGGACGCCCTGGCAGCCTCCCATCTCAACTATGCCGGCTATGCCACCCACATCTCCGCGGCCGACAACCGCAATTATTCCTACTCGGTCCTGGTGGACCTGACCCCTGCACAGGACCCCAACGGGCGCAATTTCATCCTCAGCGCGCTGGGCATCGCCGATACCGCCAGCCTGGTCTCCCAGCCCGATCCGAACAGCAAGGTGGCCTACCGCCTGATCCTCGGCTACGACTACGACACCTGCTTCCGCCCTGAAGACCTTTCGCATTAATAACACGCGAATGCAAGTCGTGTCGAGCGAAGACGAAACGCCGGGGTCGCGCTTCATCTCCGCTTCGCTCCGCTCACGCTTCGTCTACGCGCCCTTCGGGCGCTCCGCTCAGCGCGAGAGACGCGTTCATCGCGAGGATCGCGCAGTTGACATTCTTCTCATTTTTCGCTAAACTATACGCAAAGACTATGCGCTATCCTTTCAAGGAGGCCTTATGAGCCCTTCCGATGACTCCGCTCACATCACCTCTGAAACCACCCTTGCCCCTGCCTTCAAGGCCTGGGAGATGTTCCTCAATGACCAGGGCCGCTCCCCCAACACCGTCAAAGCCTTCCTCTCGGATGTGCGCCTGCTGATGGAGTATCTGCCGCCCGACGCCACGCTCGCCTCCATCGGCACCAACGATCTCAACCAATTCTTCCATTGGATGGAGAAAGAGCGCTCCGTCCCGTGCAGCCCCAAGACCCTGGCGCGGCGCATCACCTCCACCAAGTCCTTCTTCCGCTGGCTGCACCAGCATGGGGCCATCCTGGTCGATCCCGCCGAGAAGGTCCTCCAGCGTTCGGCCATCAGCCCGCTCCCGCAGGTCCTCGAAGAGGACGAGATGCAGGCCGCGCTGCTCGCCGCCGACCGCCACCGCCGCGACCGCAAACCCGACGCCCGCTCCTACACCCTGCTCTATCTGCTCCTGAGCACCGGCATCAAGAAGAGCGAGTGCCTCGGCATTCACCTCAACCATATCGACCTGGAAGCCCCCGGCGGTCCACAGGTCTTCATCCGTTATGCCAGTCCCGCCAACCGCTACAAGGAGCGCAAGCTGCCCATCCCGGATGACTGGGTGCCCGCCTATCGCGAATACCTTTCCCAATACCAGCCCATTGACCAGCTCTTCCCCTGGTCGCCGCGCCGCCTGGAATACCTGCTGGAGGATATCGGCGAGGAGGCCGGCCTGAAGAAGCACCTGTCCTTCGATATGTGCCGCTGGACCTCGGCGCTCAACGATTACCAATCGGGCGTGGAGGTGGACAGAATCCGCCAGAAGATGGGCGTCTCCAAGATCCAGTGGCGCGAGATCCACCTCAAGCTGGGCCAGCTTAATAACGAGCCTCACTGATACAACATAAAAGCAGCCCCTCCCGCACATGCGGAGGAGGGGCTGCTTTGTTTTTGCCGCTTCACAAGTACCGGCGGGTGTATTTCTTTCAGAGGTTCAGGCCGCCGGAGGATTCTTTTCCCCCACCCGCGACAGCGCAAAATACACGATCTTCCGCGAGACCGGCGTCAGCCGGAAGGGATGCGCGGGACGATAGCCCGGAACCCAGATCACCTCATTCCCCGAGCACAGCAGCGGCCAGCGCTCGCGGGCGCGCTGCGGTACCTTCTCGTTGACCATGAAATCCGAGAGCTTCTGGGAATGCCCCTCCAGCCCCAGCGGCTCGAAGCGGTCTCCCGGGCGGCGGGCTCGCAGTTCCAGGCCTTCAGGAAGCTGTTCCGCATCCAGCCATATCTGGAAAGGGTCCTGGTTGGACGCGGCCTGCTCGCGCGCCAGGGCGGGCAGCCGCCAGCTCTCGCCGCTCAGCCTCCAGCCCGCGGACAGTTCCAGGGCGCAGGGCGGCTCCACCTTGATCGAGCCCCTCGCCTCCGGCATCTGCGGCCACTGCTCGAAGGGCAGCGCGGCGCCCGCCCCGCCGAGATAGAGACTCTCCCCCTCATGGACAAGCTTCAACCCGCCGACCAGGTCGGTCTGCCCGGCATCCGGGTCATGGATGAAGATTGTAGCCCGCTCCAGCACGGCATAGCTTAGCTCCTGTGCAGGCCGCAGCGCCGCCACCGCGCGCCGCAGCAGGTTGCGCTGCATACCCCCCGGGCGCTTCAGCATTTGTGTCCGGTCGAAGACCACCACATCCGGCCCGCTGCGCTGTACGCACTCCGCCCAGGCCGACTCCACCGCATCATACAGCAGCGCGTGGTCGGCCTTGAGAGTCTGCACGGAACGCCAGACCGCCTCGCGGAATTTCGGGTTGTAGGTTTCCAGTGTGGGGATCAGCAGATTGCGCAGGCGGTTGCGCGTGAAGTTGAGTGAATCGTTGCTGGGGTCCATCACAGGCCGCATCCCGTTCGCCGCGCAGAAGACCACCGTCTCCTCACGCCACACGTCCAGCAGCGGGCGCACCAGAGGGATCTCCGCATCGAAAGCCGGCAGCACTGTGCGGTGTGACATCCCCTTCAGGCCGGTCAGACCGGCGCCGCGCAGGAAGTGCATCAGCACCGTCTCCACCTGGTCGTCCGCGGTGTGCCCCACCGCCACGGCCTGGGCTCTGGTCCGGCGCGCCTGCCCGAACAGGAAGTTATAGCGCAGGTGTCGCGCCGCCTCCTCCAGCGACATGCCGTGGCTCACGGCGTAGCCGTGCACATCCGCCGCTTCCACCACGCAGGCCAGCTTCAACCGGGCGGCGGTCGCCTCCACCATCTCCGCCTCCGTGGTCGATTCGGGCCTGAGCATGTGGTTGAAGTGTGCCGCCATCACGGGATAGCCCGCCTGCCGCATGGCCTCCAACAGGCACAAGCTGTCCGGCCCGCCCGAGACCCCCACCACAATGGGGCGGCTCTGGTCCAGCCCGCACTGCTCCTTCAGGATGATACCGATATTCTCCAGCATGGGCGCCTTCGATCCCGGTCAGCGGTTTGGATCGTGAAGCCGGGCTTTAAAGTTCGTACAACTCCACCAGCACCCCGCCGCTCGCCTCGGGGTGGATGAAGGCATAGCGCTTCCCGTCCACGCCGGTGCGTGGCTCTTCATTAATAAGCCGGATGCCCTTCCCTTTGAGCTGGGCCAGCATCCCGCTCAGGTCATCCACCTCCAGGCACAGATGGTGCATCCCGGGGCCGCGCTTTGCCAGGTATTTGGCGATGCCCGAATCCCCGGAGCTGGGCATGACCAGTTCCACCTCCGCACCGGCCAACGGCAGGAAGGCCACCTGCGACTGCTCGGCGGGGACATCCCGCAGCTCGTGCAGCGCGATCCCCAGCCCGTCCCTCCAAAAGGCGAGCGACTTTTCCATATCCTGGACGACGACGGCAACATGATTGATGGCTTTGATCGTGGGCATTCCCTGTTCTCCGCTATATTTTATTTATGAGACCTTGTAGTTCCCCTCGGCGTTCCGCCTCGACATTCTACCTCGGGCTTCTGCCCTGCCCGCCATGCAGCCGACTTGCAGGGCCTCCCGGTCGGATCATCACGGGTCAAGGCAGGGAGGAACCCTGGGGTCTTCCCTGCTCCAGCATATCCATATAGGCGCCCTCCAGCAGGTCAGAGGCCGCGATGCCGAGCCGCTGCATCAGATCCCGGGCGATGCGCTCGCCCTCCACCTCGGCCTGTCCCTCCTCCAGCACCACCTCCAGCTCCATGAAGCCTCCCAGCCCCTGCACCTCGTCCACATGGATGCGCGTCTGCCCGGCGAGGTAGAGATAGCGCGTCTTCCTCACCTCCCCGCGGATGCCGTACGCCAGCGCCAGCGTCTGTTTAAGGCCTTCGGGGTCGGGTGTCCGGAAGATGTGATAATCCGAGCGCTTGGGGCCGCCCTGGTTGTTCCGCTCGTAATAGATCAACTGCGCCAGAGCCCCCTGGAGCTCGCGCAGCTTGAGCCGCCCGCGCGGCGTGACGAAAAATGTATCCACCTGCGGGATCACCTCGCAGGGCGTATCGCTGAGGGCCGCGGCGCGATCGCGCAGTGCTTCGAAATCCCGCACCCGGGCTTTGATCTCGATATTGGAGGGCATGAGCCTATTGTACCTGCAATGAGCGGACGCCGCACCACGCCGCAGCGACATCCAATCTCCCGGCGGAGATGCCCCCTCTCGCGCGGCTTACTGGCTTACTCTCAGGAATCCGAACAGCCGGAACATGCCGCGCATCATCGCATGTCCGGGGTCCGAGGGCAGGAACTGGTTGGGGCAGGAGCCGGGGATGACCGTGATGCCGTTGGCCTTGCACAGTTCCACCGCGGCCTGCGAGACGCTGGTCATGCCCTCCCCCAGGCCGGGTTTGGTGCCCAGCGCGCAGTGCATCCAGACATGCTTGATCCCCAGGTCGATGCACTGCTGAACCACCTCCTGCGTGACCTTCGGGTTCGCCAGGATGAATACCGCCCCGGGCTTCTCCGGGATGGACTTCAGGTCCGGGTAGCAGGGATCGCCCTCATAAATCTGGATGCGCGGGTTCACTGCAAAGACCTGGTAGCCCTTCTTCTTGAACATGCGGTAGGCCAGGTTGCAGCCGGTATCACGCTGGTCCGAGATGCCCACCACCGCGATCTTCTTCTGTGCCAGGAAATCTCTGGCAAGCTCATCGATCTTCATGCTGCCCTCCGTGATCACAACTTTTCGACCCTTTGACTCTACCTGCTTCCCCGCCGCACTCCAAGTGACGAATGACATGATTTGACCGCCGACCGCCGATAAGCAATCAGGCCGCCCGGTCGCGCATGCAAGCGGCATGGGGATCGCAGGTGGCATTTCCGGTTCCCTTCATGTGCGGGCGACGCGCTGCCGATTCAGCGGAAAATGTGCGCCCGCCCTTGACCTGACCGGCAAACGGTTGTAACATCAGCGTTTAACATTTGTTGGGCGCGGCCCGGAATTTATTACGCCGAGATCGATACAGGCCGCCTTTTACATTACAGCCTTTACCCCGGTTGTATTCGCAAGCCATCGGTTGACTGCTGCTTTAACGCCGCGATGGGAATGCCAGAGTCAATTCGCTGATTCAAAGCGGATTTTTCCGGCCTTGTTGCCCGGCTTCGATCGTTATGCCGGCCTCTGAACCGCGATCCGCCTGCTGGTCCCGTTTATGGACCGGTGCGGAGGGTGCGTTCAGGCAAACAGCGGAAAAATGCGTTCTGAATCTGCCCAAAGGAGGTGGTCCTGACAACGGAGAGCATTGTCAGCCCGGTTGTCGAATCCGAGACGGATTCAAAGAAATCGCCTGATGAAAGTTTGGAGGAGCAAAAGATAATGAAACGCCTGTTTGTCTTGTTTTCCGTGCTGGTGATCGCCAGCCTGGCCCTCGCGGCCTGCGGCACACCCGCCACCCAGGCCCCTGCGGCAACGCAGGCCCCTGCCGCCACGGAAGCGCCCGCCGCCACCGAGGCGCCTGCGACCGCGGGAGAACCCGAGGTCTGCAGCAGCGACACCTTTGGCTGCGCTGTCATCAAGCCGGGTGAGACCGTCAAGATCGGCATGGGCGCGCCCATGACCGGTGACAACGCCCAATTTGGAATCGACATTTCACAAGGCGCCATGATCGCGCTTGAGGATGCCGGGGACGTCCAGGGATACTCGTTCGAGCTCGTCGCCGAGGATGATGGCGGCACGCCCGAAGGCGGCGCAGCCGTCGCCAACAAGCTGGTCTCCGATCCCACCGTGGTGGCGATCGCAGGTCACATCTTCTCCGGCGCCACCGCCGCGGCCATGCCCATCTACGAGCAGGCCGGCCTGCCCATGATGTCGCCTTCCGCCACCAACCCCCCGCTTACCCAGAAGGGTTCCAAAGTCTTCAACCGCCTGGTCTTCACCGATGCCGCGCAGGGCAAGTTCGCTGCGGAGTACCTGTACAACAAGCTCGGCTTCAGGAAACTGGCCGTCATGCATGACGGGCAGGCCTATGGCCAGGGACTTGCGGAAGTCGTGCGCGATCAATTCACCGCCCTGGGCGGCGAGGTCGTCGCCTTCAGCCCCATCACCCCCGGTGAATCCGATTACAGCGCCGTGCTGGCGGATGTCGCCTCCAAAGGCCCGGAAGCCCTGTACTACGGCGGCTACGTGGCCGAGGCCGTGGTGATCGTCAACCAGATGAAGCAGAGCGGCCTGACCGGCGTGACCTTCTTCGGCTGCGATGGCACCTTCGGCCAGGACTTCCTGGACCGCACCGGCGCCAACGGTGAAGGCGCCTACGCCACCGCCTTGATCCCGGCGGGTTCCGATGCCAAGACCAAATTCGACGCCACCTACCTGGCGAAGTTCGGCACCGAGGCCGGCAAGCTCTCCCCCTATAGCTGGACCGCCTATGACTCGGCTGCCGTGCTGGCTGCCAGCGTCAAGCAGGTCGCGGTCCTGGGCGCGGACGGCAACCTGTATGTCCCGCGCGGCGCCCTCGTGGCTGCCGTCCGCGGCATCAAGGATTACAAGGGCATCTCCGGCACCGTCACTTGCGACGCCACCGGTGAGTGCAGCGCTTCCGGCCCCACCTTCTATCAGGATCAGGGCGGGAAGTGGGTCGAGGCCAAGTAATCCGCCTGCGCCCGCTTCTGCTTTGACCACCGCAGAATTTATGGCGTGGCAAGCCCTCGCTTGCCACGCCATATTAGTATAGAATCAGTTCCATCGCATCCAATATCCGCGGGTAATTTCCAACCTGAGAAAAGCAGCCCGATGAAACCACCTGCCCAACGAGTCAAAACGCCGCTCAGCCTGTATCGTCTGATCCAGTTTATCCTGGGAGGCCTCTTCTTCCTCTACCTGCTCTGGCGCTTCTACTTGGTGCTGTTCGGAGACCTCGGCTACGGCCCTGATACCTGGCTCCGCTTTGCGCTCTCCGGCCTCATCCTCGGCAGCGTCTATGCCCTCATTGCCATCGGGTACACCCTGGTCTATGGCATCCTCTTCATGATCAACTTCGCGCATGGCGACCTCATGATGATCGGCGCGTTCGGCGGCTATTTCGTCTTTGAGGCCCTCAAGGCCCTCCCGGCCCGCGGCGGTGAGACCAATTTCCTGAACGCCAGCCCGATCCTCTCGGTCCTCCTGGCTTTCGTGGTCGGGGTGGTGATCGCCGCCCTCAGCGGCTTCTTCCTGGAGCGCATTGCCTACCGCCCTCTGCGTGGAGCCCCGCGCCTGGTGCCTCTCATCAGCGCCATCGGCGCCTCCATCTTCCTCGAGAACGCGGCCCAACTGCTCTTCGGCGCCCAGCGCCGCGATTATGCCAACCCGGCCATCCTCGAACGCGGCCTCGGCTGGACCCTCATGGTGGGCGGCAAGGAGGTCATCCTGCCTTACACCGGGGTCTTTACCATCCTGCTCTCGATCCTGCTCATGATCGCCCTGTATATGCTCGTGCAGCGCACCCGCCTGGGGCGCGCCATGCGCGCCGTGGCTGAGAACAAGCCCGTGGCCGCCCTCATGGGCATCGATGTCGATGCCGTCATCAGCCGCACCTTCATCATCAGCGGCGCCCTGGCCGGCGCCGCCGGGGTCATGTGGGGCATCCACTTGGGGCTGGTCTATCACTTCGTGGGCTTTCTCCCCGGCATCAAAGCCTTTACCGCGGCCGTCCTGGGCGGCATCGGCAGCATCCCGGGCGCCATGCTGGGCGGCATGTTCCTCGGCATGGTCGAGGCCGTCGGCCCGGCCTTCCTGGGCATCAGCTTCCAGCTCAAGGACGTGATCGCCTTTTCCATTCTCGTGCTGATCCTGATCTTCCGTCCCACCGGCATCCTGGGCGAAGTCCTTTCCGAGGAGAAGGTCTGATGGCTAACCCTCACATCCGCAGCGGACTCCAAACCGGCATCGCCTTCGGCATCCTCATCGTATTCCTGGTCCTGATCGGCTTCACCGTCATCGCCAATGAGCTGATCGGGGATCTTCTCAAGTTGTCCTTCGGGCCTTTCGGCCTGACCCCGGCCATGACGCGCCTGCTCATCTTCCTGGGGCTGCTGGGCGTCTGGGCCGGAGCTCGCGGCTCTCGCGGCGCTCTTCCGGCGCGCGGTTCTGCAGACAGCCGCCCGGAAGGATTCGGGCCGGCCCTGCTCGGTGGACTGCTTTCGGGCGCCCTGGTCGGCGTCCAGGTTGGCGTGCTGGCCTATATCCTCGGGACCCTGCAGGCCACCGGGGTCCGGATGAGCACCTACTTCGCCCAATTGCTGCCGGATGCGGTCAATCTCTTCCTCCTGGGCCGGGCTCCGCTTCAGGCCGCCCTGTTCTATTTCGTCTTCTTCCTCCTCATGGGCCTTCTGGGGGTGCTGCTGGCGCGCCTCGTGATCGGCGGCGCCTGGCGACAGCGCCTGTGGGAGTGGGCGCGCAGCCGGGTCGGCGCCCTTCTGCAGACCCCCGCTGTCCTCAGGCTCACGAACCATCCCGCCAGCCGCTACACCACCTACGGCCTGCTGCTGCTGCTCATCTTCCTGCTGCCCCTGCGCCTCGGCCAATACTGGAACTACACCCTCGGCACGGTAGGCATCTACGTCCTGCTCGGCCTGGGCCTCAATATCGTTGTCGGGCTGGCCGGTCTGCTGGACTTGGGCTATGTGGCCTTTTTTGCCATCGGCGCCTACACCGTCTCCCTGCTGACGGCTCCTCAACCCCATCACCTGTTGTGGAGCTTCTGGGTCGCACTGCCCATCGGCGTCGTTCTGGCGGCCCTGGCCGGCATCCTGCTGGGCATCCCCGTCCTGCGCCTGCGCGGCGATTACCTCGCCATCGTGACCCTCGGCTTCGGTGAGATCATCCGCATCCTCAGCCGCAGCGACCTGCTCACCAGTTTCTCCGGCGGGCCCAAGGGCGTGACCAGCGTGGGCGGACCAACCCTGTTCGGGAAACCCTTCAGCAGCAACGCCGATTTCGTTTACCTCATCCTGCTGGCCGTGTTCCTCGCCATCTTTGTTACCCGCCGCCTGCAAAACTCGCGCGTCGGCCGGGCCTGGATCGCCATGCGCGAGGATGAGACCGTGGCCCTGGCCATGGGCATCAGCACCCTCAAACACAAGCTGCTGGCATTTTCCATCGGCGCCGCCTTCGCCGGGATGGGAGGCGTGCTGTTCGCCTCCCGCAACCAGTTCACCGGTCCGGAAGACCACGTTCTGATGGTCTCCATCAACGTCCTGTGCCTGGTGATCGTCGGCGGCATGGGCAGCATCCCGGGCGTCATCGCCGGCTCCTTCGTGCTGAAGGGCCTGCCCGAGGTCCTGCGCGAGCTGGAGAACTACCGCGTCCTGGCCTTCGGTGCGCTGCTCGTCATCATGATGATCATCCGCCCGGAAGGCCTGTTCCCCTCCGCCCGCCGCCGCCTGGAAGTACATGAGGATCAGCCCCCGCCGCCTCCCGCCGGGGCGGATGAACGGAGGCCGGAATGAACCCCGCCCTTCAGGTCCGTCAGGTCGTCAAGCAGTTCGGCGGGCTGCGCGCTGTTAACGGCGTCAATCTGGAGATCGCCGAACATGCCATCGCCAGCATGATCGGCCCCAACGGCGCCGGCAAGACCACCTTCTTCAACTGCATCACCGGTTTCTACAAGCCGGATGAGGGTGAGATCCTCTTCAATGACCGCTCGCTGGTGGGGCTTGCGCCCGACCAGATCACCTATCGCGGCGTCTCGCGCACCTATCAGAACATCCGTATATTTGCCAACATGACCGCCCTGGAAAACATCATGGTCGGTGAGCATCCCCGCCTCAACACCTTCTGGTTCGAGGCCCTCTTCGCGACCCCGCGCCAGCGCCGGGAGGAAGCCGCCGCCGTCGAGGAAGCCCTGCGCCTCCTGCGCTTCGTCGGGCTGGGCGGTTCCGGCGACCAACTCGCCCGCAACCTGCCCTATGGCGCGCAGCGCCGCCTGGAGATCGCCCGCGCCCTGGCAAGCAAGCCGAAGCTGCTGCTTTTGGACGAACCCACCGCCGGCATGAACCCCAACGAGACCGACGAAATGATGCATTTCATCCGCCAGCTCCGCGACGAATTGGGCATTACCATCTTTCTGATCGAGCACGACATGCGCATGGTCATGGGCGTCAGCGAGCAGATCACGGTCCTCGACTACGGCGAGAAGATCGCCGAAGGCACACCCGCGCAGATCCAGCGCAACCAGCGCGTGATCGAAGCCTATCTCGGCCGCGGCGCCGCCTCCGGCCTGAACCCGTCAGCAGCCGGCGCGCAGGAGATGAAACCATGACCTCCATGCTGGAATTGAAGGATGTCCACACCTACTACGGCAATATCCATGCCCTCAAGGGCATCTCTCTCAACGTCGAAAAAGGCGAGATCGTCACACTGATCGGCGCCAACGGCGCGGGCAAGACCACCACGCTCCGCACCATCACCGGCATGAACAAGCCGCGCCAGGGCACCATCATCCTGGACGGCGAGGACATGCTCGCGCTCAAGCCTCACGAGGTGGTGTACAAGGGCGTGGCGCTCATCCCCGAGGGACGCGGCATCTTTGCCCGCCTGACCATCGCCGAGAACCTCGACCTGGGCGCCTACAGCCGCCAGGACCACAGCGTGAGCGAGGACCTCGAACGCGTCTACAAGGTGTTCCCGCGCCTCAAGGAGCGCAACAAGCAGGTCGCCGGCACCCTCTCCGGCGGCGAACAGCAGATGCTCGCCATCGGCCGGGCGCTCATGGCGCACCCCCGCCTGCTCCTGCTGGACGAGCCCTCCATGGGCCTTGCCCCCGTCCTGGTCGAGACCATCTTCGACACGATCGTGCAGATCAACCAGGAAGGCACCACAGTCCTGCTCGTCGAGCAGAACGCCCTCATGGCGCTCTCCATCGCCCACCGCGGCTACGTCCTCCAGACCGGCCGCATCGTGACGAGCGATACCGCCGAAAACCTGAAGAAGGACCCCGGCGTTCAAAAAGCCTACCTTGGCATTGCCTGAGACCCTGCAAATTCACCCCCTGGTTCGACTCCCCCGGACTTCCGAAGCCCCACAGGTTTCGGAAGTCTTTTTCTATCCCATCACCTTCTCCGGCCAGGATGCCGCAGGGATGACCCCCATGCCGCTCCGGGCCGCCAGCCCCTCAAAGGTCTTCCAGGTGCTGTCATCGGTGGGGATGTACTGGTTCAGGTAAAGCTCCCCTTCCGGCGTGAGGCAGACCGTCGTCACCACCTCATAGCTCAAGTGCCCGAAGCTGTCGTGGTCGTATTCAAAGCGCTCATAGGTGCCGTCGCGGTCCTGGTCCACAGCCGAGACCATGCGCCAGTAGCGCTCGAAGAGGGGATATTCCGACGGGTCGCGGAAGCTCTTCATCAGGTACTCGTAATAGGGTGTGGCGCGGTAGCGCAGACTGGTTCCGCGGAAGAAGCGCATGGTGCTGAGGGCATAGAATTCCCAATTGCTGATCATATGCGAGCGCGCCGCCAGTTCCCTCCCGAACACCAGCCGCAGCGCGTTCATCCCACCCGGAACCTGCATGGCCCCCGCCATCATCTCCGGCGGGATCTGGAAGAAGGCGAAGGCTGTGAAATTGAGCGCCAGTACGTCGGTATAGGCGTCCAGCAGGAAGGCCGGAAGGCGCAGACTCTCCAGCAGGTCGAGCATCCTGCGCAGGCTCTGCTCCGCCTCCGCCGCCCCTCCCACCGGGCTGCGGACGAGCTGTCCGCTTTCCAGGCCGGTGGAGGCCAGGAAGAACTCCCTGCGTTCCAGCGTGGTCAGTTGGAAGGCCTCCGCCAGTTTGAGCAGCAGTTCGCGCTCCAGCAGGCTTTTCACGCCCCTCTCCACCTGACTGACCAATGGGTAGTCCACCCCGGCAAATTGCGCCAGTTGGGCCTGCGTCCAACCCATCTCCTGCCTCAGCGCGGCGACGAGCCTGCCGAACTTTTTATGCTCCATGGAGCCTCCATCTCATTATTGCCTCAAAGATTTCTTTGAGTCAATATGCAAAAACTCGTCTGGACACCTGTTTCGCATTCCTATAAAATCATCTCATCTGAAATTAATCTGATTGTACAAATTTTCCCTTTGCAAAGAAAGGGACTTTGCACGGAGACCCCCACCAAGACGGGGGTCTCCGCCTTAATATGCCTGGTTTGCTGCATCCATGAACGGTTCCATCGGACAGACGGGAGGTCGGGCGTTAGAACCCCTCCGCCACATACTCCCCCCAGACGCCGCGCAGCGTGCTGCAGATCTCGCCCAGGGTTAGGTCATGTTCCACACATTCGATGAACAGCGGCATCAGGTTCTCCGTGCCCTGCGCGGCCGCGCCCAGCCTGCCGAGCAGCGCCTCCACCATCTGCGTGTCGCGGGCTT
>CAYMQX010000016.1:0-17001 GCA_964392495.1 uncultured Anaerolineaceae bacterium | reverse complement strand
CGCTTTTTTACAGGAAGAGAAGAACCAAATTTAGAGGATGATTGTCACCTTTGCGGAAGATTCCTGAGATGGGATAATTTCCTCGAAAAATCCATGTTGTGGAGGAATCGATGGGCCTGAAAAGGAACGTCAGCCTGCTGACCGGCCTCCGGTATCGGGGCCAGGGGCCGATGCTGGCCTTTGTCCTGCATCGCATTGGCGGGCTGGGCATGGCTGTTTTTGTGACCGTACACATCCTGGCTTCGGTCTTCGGGGGCGATGTGGGGGGATTTCTGAACGATATCTATGAGAACTGGCTTTTCCAGATCTTCATCTTCTTCTGTGCGCTCTTCCATGTCATCAACGGCCTGCGCATTACCATCCTGGATATCTGGCCCAAGCTGATCGAACACCAGCGGGAGGCCATCTGGCTGGAATGGGCGGTCTTCCTGCCGATCTACGGCCTGGCCGTCTTCGTGATCCTCCGCACCGCACTGTGAGACCCAGATGACGACCAAATCCCGGAGACTTTCCCTGAAAGAACGCGGCCTCATGGACTTCGAGGCCATCATGTGGGTGTTCACCCGCTTCACGGCGCTGGCCATGTACGTTGTGGTGCTGGTAGCCATTGTCGGCGCGCTGCTCATGGGCGCCCGCACCGAAATGAACCTGGCCGACCTGCTGCGCTGGGCCTTCATGAGCAACAGTACCCACGTCCAGAGCACCAATGTACCCGACCTGGCCCCGTGGTCCACGCCATTTTGGCGGCTGACCGCCAGCGCCATGCTCCTGCTGGCGGTATCGCACGGCGTACACGGCCTGGTGGTGATCGCCGACGATTACATCTCCCCGACTCGCTGGCGCAATGTTGTCCGCTTCTTCAGCATTGTTTTGATGCTGGGCATGATCGCTGCCGGCATCTATCTCATCTGGACTTCATAGGGATAAATGATGAATTCGCATGAATTTGAAGTGGTAGTCGTGGGAGCGGGCGGCGCCGGATTAATGGCCGGGCTGTATGCCTCGCGCGGCGCAAAGACGGCCGTCATCAGCAAGCTTTATCCCACCCGTTCACACACCGGCGCGGCCCAAGGCGGCATCAGTGCGGCCCTCGGCAACTATGAGGAAGACCGTCCCGAGTGGCATACCTACGATACGGTGAAAGGTTCCGACTATCTGGGCGACCAGGATGCCATCGAGTTCATGACCAGCGAGGCCATTGACGCCGTCCTCGAGCTGGAGCACATGGGTCTGCCTTTTGACCGCACCCCCGAAGGCAGGATCGCCCAGCGGCCCTTCGGCGGGCATACCAACAACGAGACCGGCAAGCCTGTCCGTCGTGCCGCCCACGCTGCCGACCGCACCGGCCACATGATCCTCCAGACGCTCTACCAGCAGTGCCTGAAGAACCATGTCACCTTTTACGATGAATACCAGGTCCTGGATTTCCTGAGCGTGGACGGAAAGACCGCCGGTGTGGTCGCCCTCGATCTGGCCACCGGGGAACTGCACACCTTCCATGCCAAGGCGGTCATCTTCGCCACCGGCGGGCACGGGCGCATCTTCGAAGTCACATCCAACGCCTACGCCTATACCGGCGACGGGGCCGCGGTGCTCCTGCGCCGCGGCATCCCCCTGGAGGATATGGAATTCTTCCAGTTCCACCCCACCGGCATCTACAAGCTCGGCATCCTTATCACCGAGGGTGTACGCGGCGAGGGCGGCGTGCTGATCAACGGCAAGGGCGAGCGTTTCATGCCCAGGTATGCGCCCACCGTCAAGGACCTGGCCTCCCGCGATATCGTCTCGCGAGCCATCTACACTGAGATCCGCGAAGGCCGCGGCGTGAATGGCAGGAACTTCGTGTACCTGGATGTACGCCCCGAGTCCGTGAACAAATACGCGGCGTTGGATGGCCGCACCAACCCCGACGGTTCACCGTACATCATGACCGGCGAGCAGATCCTCCAGAAACTGCCCGATATTGTGGATTTCTGCCGGGTGTACCTGGGCGTGGACCCGGTCACGCAGATGATGCCCATCCAGCCTACGGCTCATTACACCATGGGCGGCATTCCCACTGACAAGTATGGCGAGGTGGTGATCGACGGCCGGAATACCGTCTTCCCCGGCCTCTTCGCGGCGGGAGAGTGCGCCTGCGTTTCTGTGCATGGCGCCAACCGCCTGGGGACCAACTCCCTTTTGGACCTGGTGGTGTTCGGCAAACACGCCGGACTGAAAGCCGCAGAGTACGCCAGGTCCGCCGATTATGTACCCCTCCCCGAAAACCCCGAGGCGGAGGCCCGCCGCCAGTTGGAGTCTTTCAAACAGGCTTCCGGCAAAGCCAATGCCTTCGATATCGCCACCGCCATGAAAAAGGTCATGTTCGAGGATGTGGGCATCTACCGCAGCGAAAAGGGCATGACCGAGGCGCTGGATAAGGTCCGTGAATTGTGCGAGCAGTTCAAGGAAGTGCGGGTTGCCGATACCGGCCGCATTTTTAACACGGAACTACTGAACGCCTGGGAGCTTGGCAACATGCTGGAGGTTGCCGAACTGGTGACCGTGTGCGCCCTCAACCGCAGGGAGTCGCGCGGCGGCCATTCGCGCGAGGACTATCCCGACCGCGATGACCAGAACTGGCTGAAACATACGCTGGCGTGGAAGCGGGACGGAAAAATCGTGATCGACTACAAGCCCGTGGTCATCACAAAATACCAGCCCAAAGCGCGTGTTTATTAATGAGGCAGACATGCAGGTAACCCTGAAGATCTTCCGTTACAACCCTGAAGTGGACAAGAAATTCCACTATGAGACCTACACCCTCGAGGCCGATGAGAACGAACGCGTCCTGGACCTGCTCGAGCTGGTGAAGGGGCATTTCGACGGCACGCTATCCTTCCGCCGCTCCTGCGCCCACGGCGTGTGCGGGTCCGATGCCCTGCGCATCAATGGCCGCAACCATCTGGCCTGCAAGACCCTTGTGCGCGATGTCGGTGACCATATCACCGTGGAGCCGCTGCTGGGCCTGAAAGTCATCAAGGACCTGATCGTTGACATGGAGCCGTTCTTCGACAACTACAAGAAGGTCCTGCCCTGGTTCATCAACGACAATCCGATCCCCGATGACGGTCGCGAGCGGAACCAGTCTCCCGAGCAGCGTGCCCGCTTCGATGAGACCACCAAGTGCATCCTGTGCGCGGCCTGCACCACCTCCTGCCCCTCCTTCTGGGGCACACAGGACTACCTGGGGCCCGCCGCTCTCGTCACCGCCCACCGCTTTGTGTTCGACAGCCGCGATGAGGCCGCCTCGGAGCGCCTGCTGGTGCTTGCCGAGACCAACGGGGTGGCCCGCTGCCATACCATCTATAACTGCACCATGGCCTGCCCGAGGGATATTCAGATCACCAAGGCCATCGGTGAACTCAAGGCCGCCATCGTGACCGGCAAGGTCGACTGATCTCTTATTCCAATGGATCTACAGGGCTGCGGGACCCTCCGCAGCCCTGTAGATTCTCCGCATGTCACCGCGCGGCGAGTCCGGCTCGGATGTTGTGGGCATTTTTTCCCCATTACTTTCCCCACCCGGGAGGCTGTCAGCCTCCAATCCCCCTGCTGTATAATGAATCTTACAGGGACCATCCCGGCAAACGAGGCAAAAATGGCATTCGAGCTTGTCTATTATTCACAGCAGGACCCGCGCTGGAAGGCCGATATCCTCGGCTTCGGTGATAAGAGCGACACCATCGGCTATGTGGGCTGCGCCCTTACAAGCACGGCCATGCTGCTCAGCGGACATGGTTTTGCGGAGACTCCCAAAAGCCTGAACCAGCGGTTGAAGAGCGTCAAGGGATTCGTGGGTGCCGGCATCCGCTGGGGGGCTGTAACCCAGCTTTATCCCAAAGTCGTGCTGAAAGCCTTCATCCCCAGCATGGACAGCCCCGCGCCCCTGGCACAGATCGACTCCGCGCTGGCAGCCGGCCAGCCTGCCATCGTCATGGTGGACAGCGCTCCCGCCCCCGGAATCCAGACCCATTGGGTGGTACTCTATGAAAAGAAGGACGGGGATTACCTGATGCTGGATCCATGGCCCTACCTGACCGATGTAACAAAAGAGAATCCCCTGTTGAAGCGCTACAGCCAGGGAAAATCGCTGGAGCGCTGCATCAAGCATGTCATCCTCTATCAGAACACCGCAATCTCCGGCGGTACGACCGACACGGATACCTCTGGACTCCCGCGCGCCCGGGTCAAGGCGGAGGTCGTCTGGGGCCTTAATATCCGCAGCAGCGCCAGCACGGCTTCCACGGCCAATGTGCTGGAGGTGGTGCCCGCCCTTACCGAACTGATCATCCTCGAATCGGGCGGCGCGGCCAAGATCGGCGCCATCAACCAGTGGGTGCAGGTGCATACTCCCTCCGGCAGGGACGGTTTCGCTGCGGCCTGGTACCTGGAGGCTGCGCCGGTTGTCACCCCGGTCCCGCCCGCAACCGAGCCTGAGCCTCCCACCCCTCTGCCTGTGCCTCCCCCTCCGATCCCCACACCGGAGCATGACGATCGCCTTAAAGTGATGGTCTCGGCCTCCATGGGCTCACAGGGATTGAGGGTGCGCGCCTATGAGTCCCTCAAGGCAAAGATCCTTTCCACGCAGCCTTCCGGCGCGGTGCTGGCCTGTGTCGAACCTTACGACGAGGCCCTCGCCAAGGTCGGTGTGAAAGGCAAGTGGCTCAAAGTCCGCTACGCCGTTGCAAAATTTGGCTTTGTGCAAGCCGAATATGTGGAAACCCTCGGGTAGCGTAACCCGCCTCGCGAGCACCATGACTCACAGGCCCCTGCGCATTGCCCTCATCGCCTGGGTGATTCTCTCCGCGCTGATCGCCTCGAGCGTGATCGGCATGTACCTGTGGAAGGGCCAACCCGGCTTGAATGTGATCCTGGTCACCGGGCCGCTCTCCCGCTTCTGGATCACCTTCATGTCCGTGATCGCCGCCTGGCTGCTCGGCGGGTTGGCTCTCTGGCTGCTCCATTCCCGACACATCGACTCGAAAAATGCGCTTGTCTGGGGCGGATTCTTCCTCGTCAGTTTTCTTTATCTCAACCTGCTGCGTGAGCGCGTGCAGTACGGCGACCTGGATTCCTATATCCTGGGGGCGACCAACCTCCATAACGGGGAACCCTTTGACTCGCTGTATATCTATCCTCCGTTCTGGGCCATGCTTCTCCAGCCGCTTGTGCCCCTGGGTGAGGAGGCTTTCCTCAACGTCCTGTGGGCGCTGAATCTGCTGGCGCTGATGGGTTTCTACTGGCTGTTATATGCCGTATTGGCGCGCTACGGATTCTCCCGCCGTGCTGCCGCCTTGACGGTGACTCTCTTCATGCTCGCCAACATGCCCCTGCTGCGCACGCTCTACTATATGCAGGTCAATCTGCATGTGCTGAACCTGATCTTCGTGAGTATGCTGGCGTACCCACGCTCGCGCCTGGTCTCCGCGTTCTGCCTGGCGGTGGCGGCGCATCTCAAGGCCTCTCCGCTGGTACTGGCACTGGCTTTTCTCCTCGAACGGGATTGGCGCTGGCTGGCGTGGCTGGCCTTCTTTGGTTTCTTCTTCTTCGGTGTGACCCTGCTCTCGGACGGTTTCCAGCCTTATACGAGCTACCTGCACAATCTTTCCCTGCTCAACCAGCCCCACGGCATGAACTTCCGTGAGACTTCCTTCGACTCGCTCTTCTGGACGCTTTCCGCTCTGCTTAAGTTCGACGGGGCCTGGGCGCAGGCGGGGATCTATCTCTCCAAGGCCGCGCTGGGACTGGCAACCGGCCTGGTACTGTTCCGGGTCGTCCGCTCACAGGCTTTCCATCAGGGAGAGTCTGCCAATCTGCTCAATGCCCTCCCGCCGCTCATGATCCTGATGAACATGTACTCCCCGCTGGTCTGGGAGCATCATGGACTGTTCCTGATGCTCTCCACCTGTGCGCTGCTGCGCCTCCTTTCCACCCCCGCGGAGTGGACCTGGTTCGGCCTCTTCTATTTTGTGCAGTACCTCATCCCGACCTTCGATTTCTTCCCCTGGTCGTATGCCCGTATGTTGACTCCCCTGCTCCTGCTCTGGCTGATATGGCGCGCAGGGAGACGGGAACCCGGGCAGCCGCTCCCCTTCATGCGCATCCAGTATTGGCTGGACTCACTCCCCTCTCCAATGGTGAGACCATGAAATTCATCGAGAACCTTGTCCTGGACACCCCCTACCTCTTCCTGAAGAAGATCCCCTACGCCTGGATCCCTGCCGTGGCGTTCTGGTCGCTGCCTCCCCTGATCCCCGGGCTCTTCCTGGCGATCATCGCGCTGGGGCTGGTCATGATGCTGCTCCAGCAGCGCTTCTGGGAGGCGAAGGTCCTGCGCGAGAACATGCCGGAAGGCTCTGCCCCGCGCTTTCAGCCGCGCATGCCGCTATGGATGCGCCTGCGCAACCTTGCCCTTGTCCTTGCCGGGAGCGCCCTGGTCGGATGGCTGCTTGGCGGCCGCCTGAACTTGACCGGCGCACAGTGGTTCCTTCTCGTGGCAGGGTTTATGCTCCTCTACAAGGATGCCCTGCTGTTCGGCGCTTCGACGGTCTATCTCATTACGCCGCGCGGCATTGCCGCCCGCTTTGTGCCGGGGCACGTGGATTACCGGCTGTTCTTTCCCTTTGGCGAGATCAATTTCATTTCACGCATCATGCATGGAGAAACGCTTCCCGAACGCCTGACCGTCCTCAGCCCGGTCCGTGACCGCCGCGATGGTGTGCTTGTAATGGCAAAACACACGGATGGATTTTCCTCGCAGATCGGCCACATCCTCATCACCCCCGATGACCCTGATGCCTTTTTACGAGATGTCCCCGCTACACTTGTACAGGATTCCCATTTGATTCGTTGAGCGCCTCCACGAACGCTTCCACCATTTTCTCCAGATTGATCTCTTCCACTGTGATGCGGTAGGCCTCCGCGCCCATCCTGCGCAGGCGCGGCAGGTCGCTGAGCGCTTCCCTTAACGCGGCCAGCAGCGCCTCCGTGTCATTGGGCGGCACTTGCCAGCCGCTCCCTGCGCGCACCAGGTCGTCCTGAGTTCCGTCCCCCTGTGCCACAATGACCGGCAGCCCGTGGCTCATCGCCTCCTGCACGGCCAGCCCGCCGGTCCCTGGCAGAACGAACAAGTCCGCCGCGGAGAAGTATGGGCGCAGCGCCTCGCCATGGTGCTCGCCGGCGAACTCGGCCGACGGGTAGATGCGGGCGGCCAACTCCTTCAGAGCGGCGCCCTCCGGGCCCTCCCCCACAATCACGAGCCTGGGCCTTGCATCCAGCCGCGCGCAGGCTTGCAGCAGCAGGTCGAGACGTTTGCGGGCCTGCAGCCTCCCCACATAGAGCAGGCTGGGCCGCTCCACCCGCTCCGACCGCCCGGTGGGAGGCGCGGAAGGCGCGGGCATGACCGAGTTGTGGGCCACGAAGATGCGCTCCTTCGGGAACCCCAGCGCCGAATATTCTGCCGCCCCGCGCTGGCTGTAGGCGATCAGTCCGTCGAAGCCGCGCAGGAATTCCATGCGCCGGGACTGCCTCAACCCCCTCAACGGACCGGTGATGGGAGGCGCTCCCAGCCCCCATCCCAGGACGCGCCGCCCGCGCGCGTGCATCCACCTCGCCGCCGAGGGCGTGGAGAGGTGCCGCGGGTTGGCCTCCACGATCAGCGTATCGGGTTCCCAACCTTCCAGCCAGTCCATCAGCCCGCGCTGGTGGAGCAGGTAGGAATGACCGCCGAGGAAGTGCAGGTTTTCGGCGCGCCTGTATTCTGCGAACCTGGGGAACCCCGGCCTCACATTCTCTTCCAGCCTGGCCTCTCCGGCGAAGACACTCAACCCGCCCTCGCAAGCCTGCGCCAGCATGTCAAAGAAAGACACGCGGTAGGAGGGCAGGATGCGCTGCTGCAGGCCGAGGCGCCCGGCATAGGTCTTCATGGCAAGGGTGCGCACCTTGAAAAAATGACCGCGTCTTCATCGGCATAGTTCTGACACCAGGCCGCATCCTGCGAGAGGGCCTCGATCAACCGCGGCTCGGTGGCCCGCGCCAGCATCGTCAGGTTGATGCCCTCCTCGTCCAGGATGGAAGGCCAATCGGGTTCCGCTGCCGCCAGCGACTGGAATCGCTGCCAGTGCTCCTCCGGGTAGTTGGAGAAGCGCGTGTCGATCCATACCGGCCGCTCCGGCAGTGCATATTCCAGGTAGCTGCTGAAGGCGTAGTCCGAGAGCATCGGGCCGGGCAGCTCCGGGTGGATCGCCAGCCATTCGGCTGCCTTCACCGGAGTCGTCGCAGCTTCATAAGGCAGCGGCGCGGCCGCCCACCAACGCTCGCGCAGCCCCGGTAGCATCCACAGGCTCCCCAGGAGCAGCAGCCCTCCGATCGCAATGTTCAGCGCGGGGCTGCCTTCCGACCTTGCCCTCCCCGGCGGTTTCCCTGCCCAGGCTGAGAGCCAATAGGAGGTGAAGAGCCCCATCAGCAGGAGCGCCCAGATCACATAGCGCGTCCCCGAGAACGCCAACCAGCCGAAGACCAGCAGCCAGGCCCACTCCAGTCGTGACAGCCGTTTGGGAGAGGCCGCCGCCAGTGGGATGAGCAGCAGCACCCACCCGAAGAAGATGTTCATCTGCCAGCCCGCATTGACCGGCGGGTGCCATTCCGTGCTGAAGCCCTGGTTGGATGGGGAGATCAGCATATCCGCCGTGTCCCGCAGAATGAGCAGACCGCGCGGGTTGAGGAACATGACCGCGGCCGCACCCAACGCCCAGGGCAGCATTTGCCTGCGATCTCCGCCGCCGAGCAGCAGCGCGCTGAACACCAAAAAGTAGAACAGCACGAACGAGCCGTGCAGGTTGCACCACAGCAGGCCGATGACTGGCAGCAGCCACAGCCGTTTCCTCTCCCCGCGCAGCCAGTCCTGGAGTACCCAAAGGGTCAGGGCGAACAGCGGATAGACCAGCAGCTGCGGCCGCACGGACCAGTTATTACTGGAGCCCAGCGCTGCCAGGAACGTGATCAGCGCCGCTGGCTGCGGAGACCTTTCATCCCGCGCCATCAGCCCCCACAGCATCCCGAAGGTCAGCGCCATCACGATCCCGCGCAGCAGGAAGGTCAGCGTCAGCCCTCCCAGCTTGTGGACCAGCCAGAAGATCACTGCCGAGAGCCACGCCTGGTAATAGATCGGCTGCCCTGCGCTGGTGAAGCTGAAGGTATCCACGCCAGGCACCGAGCGGGTCTCCAGGATGATCCGCCCCAGCGGCAGGTACCACCAGTAGTCCTGCGGGGTGAGCGGCAGCAGGAATGCCACCAGCAGCACCGGGAAGAGCAGCAGGCTCAGCCACAGGAAATCGTAGCTGCTGTTCCGCGTAAGGGCTTTGGTCTGTGACTTCCGGAGCCGGGCCGCCTCCTCCATTCAGTCCTCCAGCAACACCTTCAGATACGCTTCGACCATGCGGTCCACGCCGAACTCAGCCTCGGCACGCTCACGGGCGGCGTGGCGGAAGCGCGGCTGGTCCTCCAGAATCTCTGCCGCCGCCCGGGCCAGCACGGGGATATCCGGCCTTTCCAGTTTCCAGGGGTCCGCGCCGTAGGGGACGATGCGCCCCGCATCTCCCTGCACCAGTTCGGTCAATGCTCCGCTGTCAAAGCCTGCCACCGGCAGCCCGCAGGCCATAGCCTCGATGACCGAGTTCGGGCAGGGAGGGTTGATCTCTGCACAGTACAGCAGGTGCGAGGCGCGCGCCAGCCCGGGCACCTGCTCGCGACTCACCACCCCTCGGAATTCCACCGGGATGCGGCTTTCTGCCTTGACCTGCTTCTGCGTGGCCGCGTCCACCCGCCCGACCACCACCAGTTCCATCGGGAATTGCGCGTTCATCTCCTCCGCCAGCCGCAAGGCATGGAAAAGTCCGTTGTTCAATCCGCCCGCCAGGCTGCCCTCCAGAAGCATCATCCGGTACCGGTCCGATGGCCGTTCCTCCGGCCCTTCCGGGCTGTACTGCATCAGGTCCACCGCGTTCACGATCACCTGCGCGGGGACCTGTGGCCTGCCGTACCAGTCCTCCCACCAGCCGCGGATGAACCGGCTCTGATAGATCACCCGGTCTGCCAGCCGCCTGCGGATGAACGCCAACAGGGCGTTCCCGTACTCGGCCCGCAGATGATAGCGCAGGCCGGTCCGGCGGACACGCTGCACCCAGTTGATCCCGTCCAGCCTCTGCACCACGCGGACACCCCGGCGGCGACTGGCCCACACCCCGGGCAGGTTGCGCGTCCCCGCGATCACCAGCAGTGCCTGTGCGGGCTGTGCGAGGTCATGTGTGAAGCTGATGCCGCGCTTCTCCAAACCCTGCTCGAACTTCAGGCGGAACGAGGCCATGCCACCAGGGCCTTCCATGTGCGGGACGATGCAGATGCCCTTCATGCAGAGTATTTTATCGCGTGATAAGCCTGTTTGAAATTATGGTATGCTTGGCTCATCTCATCCGGGAGTCCCACTCATGTACGTTGCCATTGAAGGGGTCATCGGCGTTGGCAAGACCACGTTGGCCCGCCTGCTTCAGCCGCGCTTTGAAACAGATCTCCTGCTGGAGATCTTCGAGGAGAATCCCTTTCTCTCCGATTTCTACGCCGACCGGCAGCGCTATGCCTTCCAAACCCAGATATTTTTCCTGCTGAGCCGCTATCGCCAGCAGAACAACACGGTTCCCGCCATCCTTTCGGCGGGTAAAAGCCTGCTGGCCGATTACACCTTTGCCAAGGATGCCCTCTTCGCGGAGATTAACCTGAAAGGGGATGAGTTGGTCATGTACGAGAAGGTGCATGAGGCCCTCGGCGAGAAGATCCCCAAGCCGGACCTGGTGGTATATCTTCAGGCCTCCACGGAGGCGCTCATGCAGCGCATCGCCTTTCGCGATCGTCCGTACGAGCGGCAGATGGAGCGCGGCTATATCGACGAACTGAACCAGGCCTATGACCGCTTCTACTCGCGCCGCAGCGATCAGAACCCGGTGCTAGTGATCCCCACCGACAACCTGAATATCATCCAGAATCCCGGCCACGTGGCTTTCATCGAGAATCGCATCCGCGAGAGCCTTGGGCTGCTCCCCTACCAGCCCAGCCTGCCCCTGGCACAAGCCTAGGAGGAATTCCGGCATGAGAGTCACGCGCGAATCGCTGGTCCGCATTGCCAAACAGACCGCCCAGGAGCGCGCCTTCAATGATCGCGATATCATCGGCGCCTATGTGACCGGCTCCCTGCTGGGCGAAGCCGACCCCATGCTCGGCGGGACAGCCGATATCGACCTGGTCTTTGTCCATTCCGGGCCTTCCGCGCAAAAGCGGGAGTTCGTCAAGCTTACCCCCGATTTCCACCTGGATATCACTCACCGCGGCCGGAGCGAGTTCAAGTCCCCGCGCGAGCTGCGCGGCGATCCCTGGCTGGGCTGGGAACTATTCGCCCCCATGCTGGTCTATGAGCGCGAAAAATTCTTCGATTTTGTTCAGGCCGCCCTGCGCGGCGGGTCTGAATTCGAAGGTCCCGCCCTCGTGCTGGCGCGCTGCCGGGTGCTGCTCGATCACGGCCGCAAGATCTGGCTGGACCTGGCTGATATTGGGCCTGCCGCCGGGCCTGTGCAGGTCGCCAAATACCTGAAATCACTGTTCCATGCCGGGAATACGGTTGCCGAGTTGAACGGTCCGCCCATCTACGAGCGGCGTTTCTTGCTGGATTTTCCCGCCCGCGCCGGGGCCGCCGGACGGCCGGGTATGGCCGCGGGAATGCTTGGACTGTTGGGGGCCATCAGCGGGCTGAAAGCCAGGGCCATGAGCGACTGGCTGGAGGGCTGGAAGGCCGCCTTCCTCGCGGGGACGGAATCCTCGGGCGTGGATGCCCGCATCCATCCCGCACGTCTCAACTACTACGAAAAGGCCATCCTCGGCCTCCTGGAGAGCGAGAATCCGGGGGCGGCCCTCTGGCCCATGCTGAATACATGGACTCTGGCCGCCGCGGCCCTTCCTGAAGAGAAAATCACCCCGTGGCGGGAAGTCTGCGAGACCCTGGGGCTGGCAGGCAATAAGTTCGCCGAGCGCGTCGAAGGTCTGGACCAGTACCTGGACGAGGTGGAGATCCTGCTGGATGAGGTCGCCTCCGCCAATGGCCTGGAGACCTCTGCTTAGGGCAGGGACCTGCTTCAACCGGGATTTTGCGTGGCCGTCCACCCCCATATTTGCCGCAGGCAGGCAGAGGTACCCGTATATGCGGGGATAACCTGTGGATAACCTGTCGGAAAGCCCTCTCCAGCAGTGGAATTTCTGTGGATAAAGTCCTGATAACCCCTGAAAATCGCGGAAATTAGAATAAAACGGCTGAAAAATCATACCGTTGGAGGAACAATGGGATTCTGCTTGGAACGGCCTACAAAAGCATGATCGCAATGGAAGGGGGAGCGGGGAATTCTGCTGTTCTTCCACATTCTGCTGCTGTTCACAACCTCCAGTGCAAACTTTTACCGTCGACCTTGTCTATACAAATATGATTAAAGAACAAATGTTCTTACCTGCTCTCCTCTCCCGATAAAAAAAGAGCAGGCTCGCGGCTGCGAACCTGCTTTGTATTTTGGCGTAGAGCTTATATTGATGGTGACGAGGCTGCCTCCACTGCCTCCCCCTTTGGAAAGCGCGGCCTCAGGCTGAACAGGATTCCCAGGCTGATGACCGCCATGACCCCAATGATCCCCTCCAGTGCCAGGTTGCTGATCTTGCCCACCAGGAAGACCGCCACCCCATCCACGAAGGCATGCCAGAGCAGCGCCAGCCAGAACCAGACCGGCTTTCTTCCCACCACCGCATACAGCACCATCACGGACAGGGAAAGATGCAGGCAGATCGCGAAGACGCGCTCCACAAATCCCAATAATGCATCGTAGGCCGGGATCGACCAGTATGCGGCGACCGCCTGACGGATGGCATCCACTTGCGCGGCCGGCAGGTTGGACAGCGTCGCAGGGTCCACGCTTCGGAAGCCCATCAATTGGACGAAGGCGACCGCGGCGGCCAGCCCCAGCAGCAGGGCCTCGATCCCGCCGTGGCCCGCTCCCACCACCACGCCCGCCTCCCAGGTTATGGCATTCTTGAGGAAGAATTTATACAGGATCCAGCGGGCGGTCTCCTCGAAGATCCCCGCCAGCAGGCCGAGTACCACGGCGTTGAAGAGCGGCGCCCAGGTTTCGGGAATGTCCGGCAGCAGGTTGTTTTGGAAGGCCGCCGTCAGACCGTAGACCAGCGGAATGTGCAGTACCTGCGAGGCGATGAATGTCAGGGCGCCTGCCAGCAGCAGCTTCCAGGAAAGCCCCGTCTTGCGGACCACCCAGATGCCCAGCAGGATGGGCAGCAGGATCATCAAAAGAAAGTTCAGGACATGAACATAGATCAACATGGCTAGACTCCTTGCATCTGCGGCATGCTGCGCATGCGGCGCACCCGTTCGGTCAGCACTCGGCGGGCCACGATCGTCACCTTGCCGCTGCCTTCGGGGGTATAGACGGCGAAGGCCTTCCAACCCTCCTCGCCCCATTCGTTCAGGGTGTCCTCGATCAGTTCATCGCGCGTACCGAATAAACTGCCGATGGTCTTGACCCGGTATTCCCATTTCTGGTATTCATCCGGCATTTTGGTCTCCCTTTTTTGTTGCGACCCGGCTTGTCAGGAACGGGTCTCGGCCCGGTAGAGCACGTAGGAATATACCATCAAAAAAACGCTGCTCACGATCACGGGCACCAGCAGCAGCCAGAAGGCGGTCACCCCGCCGAAGAGCGGGCTCAGCATGGCCAGCAGCCCGCAGAGGATGAACAGGATCGAGCCCATCCGGTGGGTCTGTTCCCAGACGCGGTCGCTGCTCAAGGTCCACGGGGTGCGGATGCCGATGAAGAAGTTGCGCTTTGCCGAGCGCATCATCCAGCCGGCCACCAGGAATACCACCCCGATCAGCGGCAGCATGGCACGGCTCATTCCAAAGTGGTATCCCAGTCCCCAGGCCAGCGTCAGGCCGTGGATGTACAGCATGAAAGCGATGAGGACCAGGATGAACAGGTTGAAGGCCGTCCGGAAGCGGGCGATATTGGCCTTCAGCGGATCAATGGCCGGAACGACCATGAACAGCAGCAGCATGCCTGCGGTGACAAGCGGCATCAGCAGCACGCCCTGCAATTTGGGCATGTAGCCGTCCACCTGGTCATTGACATTCCAGTGTGCGGGCAGTTGTTCGGGCAGGCGGTTCCACAACAGCAGCCCCGCCAGCAGCCCGATGACGATCAGTATCGAAGAGACGATCAATGTACTTCGGGTGCTCATTCAAATTTCCTTTACAGATGGGTTTCACGTGAAACATCCGGTCTTCAGGGGGCAGCGGCGTTTCACGTGAAACAGGTGATATGGACGACCTTACTCGTCCTGCTTGCGCAACTGCGCCTGCCGGGCAAGCGAGACCATCCCGCTGATGCCCCCCAGGTTCATGGTGTCCACCGCCGAGGACGGCACGATCACTAGGGCGCCTTTTTCCTTCAGACCCTCGAACAGCATGTTCATGGCCCGCAGGTGCAGCGCGGTCGGGTTGTCCACATAGGCCTGCGAGGCTTCCGAGAAGGAGGCCGCGATCTGCTTCTCCGATTCGCCCAGGATCACGCGCGCCTGCCGCTCGCGTTCGGCCTGCGCCTGCCGCGACATGGCGTCCTCCAGGTCCTGCGGGATCACAATGTCGCGGATCTCCACCGATTGGACGGTTACGCCCCAGGGGGTGGTGCGCTCGTCGATGATCTGCTGAAGTTCCTTGTCGATGACGCTGCGCCCCACGAGGATATCGGCCAGCATCATCCGTCCGGTGATGTCCCGCAGGGCGGTCTGGGCGGCCCAATCCACCGCCGCCCGGTAATTCTCGACCTCCAGGGCGGCCTTCTCTGCATCCCATACCACCCAGAACAGCACCGCGTCCACGTCCACCGGGACCGTGTCCTTGGTCAGGGTCTTCTGCGCCGCGAAGGGCGTCACCATCACGCGGTGATCGATCCAGGACGGGATCGTGTCGATGATCGGGACGATCCAGAACAGCCCCGGCCCTCGCAGGGTATGGAATTTGCCGAAGCGCAGCACCACCGCCTTTTCCCACTGCGTCGCCACCTTCAACCCGAAAAAGATATACATGGCGATCAAGGTCATGACGGTTACGTATCCGCCGATGGCCTTATCCGGGACCTTTCCATCCATCAGGACGGCGCCCAGCATAGCCGCAGCCAGGAGCACGGCGAAGAGCGCTCCCGCCACCGGCGGGATGTGCGGGTTGGGCTGCGAAGTGCGGCCACTGAGTGCGAATTTCGTTTTCATTTCATTCTCCTTGGTCATATTCCGGTTTTTGCAGTTCCGATTGTTGGATCAGGGCGTTCTTGATTTCATCCAGGCTGAAACCGAGACGCAGGGCCTCCCGCAGGTAGCGGCGCGCCAGCGCCAGGAGCGTATCATGCCGCAGCCGCTCCAGTGAGTCAGGAGGGGCCTTCTCCATGATATACGTGCCGCGGCCCTGCTGGGTTGATATGATGCCCGCCTGGTCCAGCATCCGGTATGCCCGCGCGACCGTGTTGAAATTGATGCGCAGCTCCTGAGCCAGCGCCCGCACCGTCGGCAGTTGATCGCCGGGCTTCAGAGCCTGTGAGGCGATCTGTCCCTTGATCTGTTCGATGATCTGGACGTAGATCGGAAGCCCCGAGCGGGGATCAAGGTGAAGGGTTTCAGAGAATCGTTTGTTCATAGAATTGTATCATTGTATTATTGTACTAATTGTATATCAAATTCCCCGCTTGTCAAGAGGCGCCTTCCCATGCCTACGGGCGAGGCGGCGCTCATCCAAAGAAACATACCGGAGGTCTGACCTGAAGCCATAATGGCAGACACGAAACGAAAATGGCCCCCCAAAAAACAGGCGGAGCTTTCAAGAGCCCGGCACAGCTCCCCGGCAAAAGCCTGATGTTCCTGGAAGCGGTTTGGTACAATTACCGCATGTCCCCCAATTCTGAATTCGACCTCCTGGAACCCAAGCCCCTCACCATCGTGATCTCCGGGCCCTCCGGAGCGGGAAAGGACGCGGTTGTGCGGCTCATGAAGCAGCGCGGACTGCCCTTTCATTTTGTCGTGACCGCCACCACCCGCCCTAAACGCGATGAAGAGGTGGAGGGCAAGGATTATTTCTTTGTTTCCAAGGACGAGTTCGCCCGCATGATCCAGAACGACGAACTTCTTGAGTACGCGGTCGTGTACGGTGATTACAAGGGCATCCCCCGCAAACAGGTGAGCGAGGCGAATAAGACCGGCAAGGACCTCGTTATGCGCCTGGATGTACAGGGGGCCGAGACGGTCAAGAAGGAATTGGGGGATGTCACCATGATCTTTATCACGACCCGCAGCGGCGAGGAATTGGAGCGCCGCCTGCGCAAGCGTGAGAGCGAGACGCCCGAGGAACTGGCCCTGCGCATCGCCACGGCACGCCAGGAACTGAAGCGCGTGGACCAGTTCGACTATGTGGTGTACAACTTCGATGATCGGCTGGATGAGGCTGCCGACACCATCCAGTCCATCATCGAGGCGGAGCATCACAAGGTGCAAAAACACAGGGCGGAGCCTTGAGCGGACTGCCGGCGGTCCCTCCGCCCGGGTCTGCGGTCCCTCCCGAACCTCCCCGCCGGACAAGCGTAGCCATCCCCCTGCCGTTTGCCCCTCCCCTGGTGACCTATTCGATCCTGGGACTGACGGTGCTGGTTTTCATACTGCAAAAGGTCAGCGTCCCGGTCTATGGCTATATCGGGCATGGATTGGATCTCCTGGAATTCTACGGCGCGCGCATCAATGAGCTGATACGCCTCGGCCAGATCTGGCGGTTCATCACGCCCGTCCTTCTGCATGCCAGCGTGACGCATATCCTCTTTAACATGT
>CAYMQX010000015.1:14581-17153 GCA_964392495.1 uncultured Anaerolineaceae bacterium | reverse complement strand
CGCAAGCGCTTGATGCAGATCTTTGCCACTATCGGCGCTATCGCCACCATCCTGATGTTCTTCGTGACCGGCAGCCTGTGGTGGTTGGGCGGAGTGCTCTTCATCCTTGCCAACCTCACCTTCGGTGCAGCCCTGGTCTTCTATAACTCCTTCCTGCCTGATATCGCCAGCGAGGATGAGCGGGACCGGGTCTCCTCCTACGGCTGGGCCATGGGCTACCTGGGCGGCGGACTCCTGCTCGCCCTGAACCTGGCTTTTTTCCTATTTAGCGACAAACTGGGCGTCCCTGCAGGCCTGGCCGTCCGGATCAACCTCGCCTCCGCCGGATTATGGTGGTTGGGCTTTTCCTTCCTCACCTGGAACCGCCTGCGCTCGCGGCACGCCGCCCGTTCTCTGCCGCCGGGTGAGACCTACGCCGGCGCAGGGTTCAAGCAGCTTCGCAAGACCATCGGAGAAGTCCGCAACTTCCCTGAGACTCTCAAGTTCCTGCTGGCATACTTCCTGTACAACGATGGCATCCAGACCGTGATCGCCGTCTCAGCGACTTTTGCGGCTGCGCCTCTCATCCAGGGCGGGTTGGAACTGGACCAGAGCACACTGACTGCCGCCATCCTGATGATCCAGTTTGTGGCCTTCCTGGGTGCCCTCTTCTGGGGCCGGCTGGCGGGCTGGATCGGCGCCAAACAGTCGATCATCGTCAGCCTCTTCATCTGGTCCGGTGTGGTCATCTACGCCTGGCTGGGTCTCCAGGGTGAGGGCCGCGTGCTCCAGTTTTTCATCCTGGGCATCTTCATCGCGTTGGTGATGGGAGGCTCCCAGGCCATCAGTCGCAGCCTGTTCGCGCAGATGATCCCAAATGGCAAGGAAGCCGAGTTCTATTCCTTTTATGAGGTTTCCGAGCGGGGTACTTCCTGGGTCGGACCACTCGTATTCGGGCTGGCAAACCAGGTCGCCGGGAGCCTGAGGCCGGCCATCTTCTCGCTCATCATCTTCTTCCTTCTGGGATTGATCCTGCTGCCCTTTGTCAATGTAAAGAAGGCTGTGGCAGACGTAAAGGCCTATGACGCCTCTCATACAGGCTGAAAGGTTACACCGGACAGCCCCTTGATTCATTCATAACACCGGGTTCAGTTCCCTACAAGGTTCATCAGCGCCTCCAGGTTAGCGGAGATGAGGCGCGGTGATTGAAAGGATTCGGTCACGATGGCCGGGTCCTTCAATCCATGCCCGGTACAGACCAACACAACCCGGCCTTCCGGTCCCGGATCCCCCCTCTTCCGGATGGCAATCAATCCGGCCAGTCCCGCTGCCGAGGCAGGTTCCACCCAGACCCCCTCCGATGCCAGCATCCGCTGCGCAGCCAGGATCTCTGAATCCGGCACGGCTATGATACTTCCCCCTGACCCCTGCGCGGCTTCCAGGGCCTGCTCGCCGCGCGCCGGCCTGCCGATGCGGATTGCAGTCGCGACGGTTTCGGGTTTCTCCACCGGATGCCCCAATACCAGGGGGGCAGCGCCTTCTGCTTGAACGCCCAGGATTCTCGGAAGGCCTTTCTTGTATTGCTTGAAGCCCGCCCAATAGGAGGTGATGTTTCCCGCGTTCCCCACCGGCAGGCACAACCAATCCGGTGCGTTTCCCAGCACATCGCAGATTTCGAAAGCCGCGGTTTTCTGGCCTTCGATGCGATACGGGTTGATCGAATTTACCAGGGCCAGGGGCGTCTTCCGGGTGATCTCCACCACCAACCCCAAAGCATCATCGAATGATCCCTGGACCTGGATCACCTCCGCGCCGTAGGCGATGGCGCCGGCCAGCTTTCCCGAAGCCACTTTTCCCTCAGGGATGAGCACCAGCGCACGCAGGCCTGCCCGCGCAGCATAGGCCGCGGCAGAGGCGGCTGTATTCCCCGTCGAGGCGCAGATGACCGTTCTCACCCCACGTCCCACCGCCTCACTGATGGCGGCGGTCATGCCGCGGTCTTTGAACGAACCGCTTGGATTCATTCCCTCGAACTTTGCATACAACTCACAGCCCAATTCCCTTCCGAGGCGCGGCAGAGGAATCAGCGCTGTGTTGCCTTCCAGCAGAGTGATATTCCGAATATAAACGGGCAGGTCCAACAGGTGCCCGTAGCGATGGATGACGCCCTGGTAGCTCATGTCACCTCCGACAGGGAATTTGTGACGATTATAATTTCATCCATGATCAAATTACGCGTGCCTGCCACCACTGCCAACCTGGGCCCCGGTTTCGACTGTCTGGGCCTGGCGCTGGACCTGTGGAATGAGGTTACCCTCGAACCGGCGGAACGAAACAGCTATATCGTCCAGGGTGAAGGTGCCTCGACCCTGAATAGCCGTCCGGACAATCTGCTCGTCCGCGCTGTTAACGCCCTGTACGACCTGTGCGGAGTGCCGCGGCAGGGCTTTCAGATCACCGCCAGCAACAACATCCCCCTCAGCAGCGGATTGGGTTCCAGCGCGGCAGCCAGGTTGGCCGGCATTCTCGGCGCCAATGAGATGCTCGGCTTGCCGTTGGATGACGAGGAACTGCTTGCACTGGGGACCCGCCT
>CAYMQX010000015.1:0-14571 GCA_964392495.1 uncultured Anaerolineaceae bacterium | reverse complement strand
TGGAGGGGCATCCCGATAACCTGGCCGCGGCCTTGATGGGCGGGCTGGTGATCTCAACGCAGCGGCAGGGAAGCATCATCGCCCGGCGTCATTCCATCCCCGACCTGACGGCACTGATCGTAAAACCGGACGTTGACCTGCCCACCCGCACCGCCCGGCGGGTCCTTCCCCGGATGGTGCTGCGCACAGATGCGGTCTTCAATATCGGACGGACGGTCCTGGTGGTGGAGGCGCTTCGATCCGGCGATCTGGACCTGCTTCAAAAGTCGATGGAGGATCGCCTACACCAGGAGCGGCGTTTGGCGCATATCCCCGCGGGAGCAGCAGCTCTCGCCGCCGCCCGCCGGTTCGGTGCAGCCGCCTTATCGGGTGCAGGCCCCTCCATTATTTTATTCACCGGCACCGATCAGGCCCTCCCGGCTCAAAGCGCTGTGATCCAGGCCTTTGAACAGGTTGGAGTCACATCCCGCGCCTTCATGCTGCACACGAACAACCGCGGTGCAGAGATCATTCCATCTTGAATCCCTCACGGGTTCTACCTTGGCGAGCCCAGGACCCCACGCATCCAGCCCTTCCCCCCGCTGTTGGCGCGCACCAGCGCCGCGATCACGGCTGGCAGGCTGCCCAGGTCCGGGTAGATCAGGTAGCGGGGGGACCACTGCGGGTGATACTTTTCCTTGAAAGCATGCAGGCCGCTGAAATTGTAGAAATGGTTCAGGTTATCGTAGGCGAAATTTAGAGCGCGTTCCATCCGCGAGTCTTCGGTCTTTCCACCGATGCCTGAAAAAGCGCTCAGGCCAAGGTCGAAGCTCGCATAGCCCTGCTCTCGGCCCCAGTTCAGCATGGAAATGAAGAGGAAATCCATGATGCCCTTCTCTGAGTACCGGTGATGGCGCATCAGGTCCACCCCCGCCTGGTCCGGCTTGAATCCGGTCACCAGGCTGGCAAAAGCATCAATAAAACCCTCACCGTCCCGCGCCAGCAGGATCGGACAGGTATTCAGATACGCCTCCTCAAACCATCCCATGGAGAACCGCATTTCACCCATACCCCGGCTGGCAAGCCAATCGTCGCTGATGTCATTCAGCGCACGCAACATGCGCGGGGTGTGGGGCGGGAGGATGACCTCAGACTTAAACCCACTGCGGACCATTTTGGAATAGGTATTGCGAAGATTTTTATTCTCACTCCCCTCCAGGGTGAAATTCTTCAGGTCCACGATCGCTTCCTGGCCGATGGGCAGGGCCGCCAGGCCGGCCTGTGAATACATGTCAAGATGGTCAGGCAGGACCTGGTAGAGAACGGGCTGCCAATCGTTGGAAGTGCACAGGTTCTGAAAGTCTGCCAGGGCTCCCGGCAGATCATCCGGGGGACCTATGGGATCTCCGAGGGCGATCGCAATGCGGCTCTCCTGCACGTAGGCGATGACCGTGCCGTCGGGGCTGAAATGGTACAGCTTGTCCGGCAGCAGCGCAAAGCGCGCCAGCACATTTTGCCCATGATTTTGAATCACCTCCCTTGCATGCTTCCTGTCTTCCTCGCGGGCATGTGAATGGACGAGGACCGGCCGCAGCAGCATCAGCAGTGCGTAGCCGAAGGTCGCGGCTCCCACGAGATATATGGAGTCCGCAAAATACCTCCCAAAACGCGTCACCGGTTGAAGGCCGGGATCATAGAACTGGGTGAACATCACCAGGCTTTGCCGGACTGCCGCCCAGAAACCGAAGTTCACACTGTAATGCCGGGAAAGCAGGAAGAATCCCAGCACTCCGTATGAAAGCGTAAAAACCAGGGAAAGCCCCAGGAGCTGCAGGCCCTGTCGAATGGACGGCTCATCGGAGCGGGCCTGGAAGTGCGGACGTAAAACGAGCAGCAGCAAGCCCAGCAGGACAGCCAGGCTGGCCTCTTCATAGTCCAGGCCTTTTACCAGGTGAACGATGACCGATACCAGCAGGGTCCCCATCGTCAGCATCCAGGCGACCCGCTTGCGCCGCCATAGGCCGCGAGAAAGGACCAGCAGGGCAAAGCCTGCCAGCGCCGAGGCGAGATGTCCGCTGCGGGTCACAAAGAAGGGGAAAATGGTTTCCAGCAGCCTCAGCCGCGCCATCAGGGACGGCGTGACTGCGGAAAGGACATTGACCATTCCCATGGCCGCGGTGAGGATGGCCACGCCTTGAACGCTGAAAGCCTCCAGCCTGCGCAGGAGCCTGTGCATGTTCTTCCCGTTCAGAGCTTGGGCAGGACGATCGACTGCTGCTTCTGGTATTTTCCCTTTTTATCGGCGTACGAGATCTCGCACTCCTCATCAGCCTCAAAAAAGAGCACTTGTGCCAGCCCTTCGTTCGCATAGATCTTGGCAGGCAGCGGCGTGGTATTCGAGATTTCCAGTGTCACGTACCCCTCCCATTCAGGTTCAAAGGGCGTCACGTTGACAATGATGCCGCAGCGTGCATAGGTGGATTTGCCCAGGCAGACCGTCAGAACCTTGCGCGGGATGCGGAAATATTCCACTGTGCGCGCCAACGCGAACGAGTTGGGCGGGACAATGCACACATCACCGATGAAATCCACCATGGATTTTGGGTCGAACCCCTTGGGGTCCACGGTCGCTCCGAACACATTGGTAAAGATCTTAAACTCGTCCGCCACGCGCATATCGTACCCGTAAGAGGATACCCCGTAGGAGATCACCCCCTGGCGAACCTGTGCATCTGCAAAGGGCTCGATCATACGCTGCTCAAGCGCCATCCTACGGATCCAATGATCTGGTTTTAATCCCATGCTCTCCTCCAATGAAGGCGCGGCTTCCGGGCTAGGCCCCGACCCCGCCCCGTTCTCTCATGATCTGCGCCAGCTTTTTTTCGGTCTCGGCGGCCCGGGTTTCCAGTTCCACCAGTTCCTCCAGCAGCCCTTTCCCCGAAGCCGGCTCCGCCAGCGAATTCACATTGATGCGCACGTTATAGGCCGCAGCGGTCAGTCCTGCGCGGGCCATCGTCAGACCTGAGGCCGCATCGCTGATGGCATTGATGTTTCCCGCCTCGGCGCAGCGCAAGGCCAGATCCATGATGCGCGCCGCGCTCTTCACGGTGTGGAGCGGGACATGCGCAGCGTTGAGCGTGGCAAGCTGGATGGCCGCTGTGCGGGCGGCCTGTTGATCCGCACTCTCCTTGGGAAGCTTAAATGCCCCCATCACCGCTTCGAAGGCCGCGGCATCATCCTCCACCGCCTGGGTCATTTCATGGCGAAGCTGCTCTGCCTGTACCCGCACGGCCCGCATCTCGGCTTCCACCTCGGCGTACTTTTTCTTCCCGATCGTCAGGCCGGCCACCATGGCGGTGAGGGCTGCGCCCATCGCTGCCGCATAGGCTGCGGCCGAGCCTCCTCCCGGAGCCGGCATGGAGGATGCCAGTACATCCAGGAAGCTGGGTCCTGCCTCCGGCGAGTCGGGCGCGGCCTGGGAATAGAGCCGCGCTTCAAGCACCTGCTCCCTGTCAAACTGGTCAAGCTGAAGATACCAGACCGCAGCCTCCGTCAATGCCTCCTGGGGGATCAATCCCACCAGTTCGCTGTGATGGATGGCGACGCCGTAGCGTTCGGCCTCACGGCGGATCATCTCCACCACACGCGGGATGGGCGTCTCACGGAAGCTGGTGAGGTTCATGGAGACCTGGGCGCGGCCTTCCACGAGCATCCCCAATCCCTTGACAAAGTGCAGCCCCCCCGAAGAATGGCGGACCGCCTTGGCGATCTTTTTGGCGATCTCCACCTCTGCCGTCGTCAGGTAAACATTGAAGGCGATCAACGGCTGGCGCGCTCCGATCACGGTCGCCCCCGCCTTGCCGACCCTTTTAGGACCATAATCCGGGTCGCGTTCGGGCTTGACGCCCATTTCCTGTTTAAGTGCCTCATACTGCCCCCGGCGGATGTTCTCCAGGTTGGTACGCTCCGGGCGGGTGGCTGCGGCCTCATAGAGATAGACAGGGATCTCCAACTCCCTGCCGACACGTTCTCCCACCCTCTGCGCCATGGCGATGCAGTCCTCCATTGTGACGCCCGAAAGTGGCACGAAGGGGACAACATCCGTCGCCCCCAGGCGCGGGTGCTCGCCGGTATGCTGGTCGAGATCGATCAATTCGGCGGCCTTCTTGATGGCCTGAAAAGCCGCCTCCTCCACTGCCGGTGGAGGTCCGGCCAGGGTCAGGACGGTGCGGTTGTGGTCCAGGTCGGAGGAGCGGTCCAGGAGCCTGACCTCGCTCACCGACTGGATGGCAGAGACGATCTGGTCCACCACCTCGGGCCGGCGGGCTTCGGAAAAATTGGGGATGCATTCAACAAGTTGTGGCATGATGATCCATTGAAAAAAGGGATGCGAGACGAAGCCCATTATAAGCGCAGGAGGTCAGGAACGGATGGTCTTCATCCTTCTTCCTCTTTTGCATCACCTGACCTCCGCGCAGGCGGAAATTCTGCACCGCCCTTACAAATCATGTTTCGCCTCCGGCGATGCACGAACCATTTCGGGAGATGCAGCCTATTCTCTTTGCACCAGCAAGGAGCCCTTGGCCTCCTCCCCGGTTGCAAAGAATCCGCCACGCAAACTGCCCGTGTATAATCCCCTACATGCTCATCCCCGACCGCACCATCTCGATCATGGAACTGCGCCGCAACACAGGCGAACGCGGCACCCGCTTATGGATCGCAGTACAGGGCATCGTCTATGATGTGACTGAATGTCCCAAATGGCGCTCCGGTCTGCATGAGGGACTGCACTTTGCCGGACAGGATCTGACGGATGAATTTCCCGAGGCCCCGCATCGAGAGGAAGTCTTCAAACACGAATGCGCCATCGTGGTGGGCCGGTTGGAACCCATGGAGCCGGTCCGCGCCGCCTGATCTGGATATCCTCCCGGATCTTCGGAACGGCTTTTTTTTGAACGCTCGCGATCACAAGGAATACAAAGGCACACAAATGACCTCTCATCCCAAATGGTGGCAAACCGCCGTCTTCTACCAGATCTACCCCCGATCTTTCGCGGATGGGAACGGCGACGGCATCGGCGATTTTAAGGGCATTCTGTCCAAACTCGATTATCTCCAATCCCTTGGGGTGGATGCGCTTTGGCTCTCGCCTCACTTCCCCTCCCCCAATTGGGACTGGGGGTATGACATCAGCGACTACCGGGCGGTCGCCCCCGAGTACGGCACCCTTGAGGATTTTAAATTCTTCCTCGAGGAATGTCATACCCGCGGCCTGCGGCTGATCCTGGACCTGGTGCTTAACCACACTTCGGACCAGCATCCCTGGTTCATTGAGTCCGGCTCCAGCCGTGATAACCCCAGGGCGGACTGGTACGTCTGGCATGACCCTCTTCGAGTGAGCGGCGCGGAGCCGGGCAGCCCGGAGACCGCGCCGAATAATTGGCAATCCTGCTTCGATGGTCCAGCCTGGACCTGGGTACCCGCCCGCGGCCAGTTTTATTATCACTACTTCATGAAACAGCAGCCTGACCTCAACTGGAATAACCTGGAGGTGCGGGCTGCCATGTGGCAGGCGGTGCGTTTCTGGCTGGATATGGGCGTGGATGGTTTCAGGCTGGATGCACTGGGTACCATTTTTGAAGACCCGGACCTCACGCCCCACGATGTCCCTTTAAACCTCGCCGGTCTGCGCCGCCTCTCGGAAACCGCCCGAACTCCCGAGGAGATCAAGCTGAAGGACCAGTACTGGCACGAGATGTTCAAATACCAGTGGGGCGGTCCGGGGCTGCATGACCTGATGAAGGAACTGCGCTCCCTCCTCGAAGGCTATGATGGTGATCGGCTGCTCGTGGGCGAGGATGACAATATCGCCTACATGGGGAACGGCGAGGATGAGCTCCAGCTCGTGTTCAATTTTCCGCTCATGCAGACCACGCACATTTCCCCTGCGCACGTCCGCCGGAACCAGCGGGAACGTCTGGCGCAGCTTAAGAGCCTGCCAGTGGAAGGCTGGCCCTGCAATACCCTTGGAAACCATGATTGCCCGCGCCTTCTCACACGCTTTGGCGACAAGATCCACAACTCCGACCTGGCGCGCCTGAATGCTGCCCTGGTGCTCACCCTGAAAGGCACTCCCTTCCTCTATAACGGGGAAGAGATCGGCATGAGCGATCTCATCATTACCGACCCGGCCCGTCTGCGTGACACCATGGCAACCTGGTATTACGAGCAGTTGATCCATGAGCTCAAGGTCGAACCCGGCGAAGCCGCGCTGCGTGCGGGCGAGATGAGCCGCGACAAAAACCGTACGCCCATGCAGTGGTCCGGTGCGCCCAATGCCGGGTTTTCTCCACCCGAGATCGCGACCTGGCTGCCGGTGAACCCCAATTATGCAGGCGGCATCAATGTTCGGGATCAGGATGACAATCCCGCCTCCCTTCTTAATTATTACCGCCGCCTGCTGAATGTCCGGAAGAGAGCCCCCGCGCTTCAACTGGGCGAATACGTTTCCCTTGATCTCCCCTCCAGGGATGTGCTGGTCTTCCTGCGGCAGACACCCGTGGAAAGCGTGCTGGTTGCCCTAAATTATTCGGCAGAACCCCAGACCCTCGCACTTCCCGAGATCGACTATACGAATATTCATATCTTATTCTCCTCCGCTGCCCGAAATCGCCTGGGCCTGCCTCTCGCCAATCTTGTCGCCGCCCCCTTCGAGGTCCTGATCGCAGAGCTGAAACCGTGAAACCCTCCTCGACCCGCTTCATCGCTCTTTGTGGTCGCATCTTTCGCGATACCGATCCGGCTTTCTTTCCGCGGGTTGAGCGGGGCGGTCATGTCATTTACCTCTGCACACATGCCTGTATGGAGGCCTTTTTGGCCGATCCAGAAGCCTTCTTCCGTTCCCATCGCAATTATAAGAAAAAGGAGAGCTCCAAAAAAAAGGATGAGCTTCACATATTGGAATGAAGGTGATCCCGTCCTGCTGCGCGGGATGTACGCCGGGCGCCCTGCCTATGTCCAATCCACACGGGTGGTCAAGGATACTCCGCAGGAGGTCGCGCTGGCCATCTGGCCCGGCGCGGAATGTGCAGCGCCTCATGGTTACCTGCACAAAAAACACGCCGACGGTTCACCATGGGATCGCTGGATAGAAACGCTGGAGAACAACCTCCGGCTGGAAAAATATACCTGGCATACCAATTGCTTCCTGATCCTACTGGAACCGGAAAAATACTTCTCCACCCTGTATATGTGGAACGCCGCCTCCGGCGAATTCCTCTGCTACTACATCAACTTTCAACTCCCATTTACCCGCTCACAACTTGGTTTTGAGACCCTCGATCTTGACCTGGACATTGTGATCAAGCCCTCCTACGAATGGCACTGGAAGGATGTGGAGGACTATCAACAGGCTATCCGGTTGGGAGGTATCCGGCCAGAGTGGGTCAGCCGGGTGGAGCAGGCCCGCGCAGAGGTGGCAGAGCGCTTGAAGGAACGCCGCTATCCACTGGATGGATACTGGCTGAACTGGCGCCCGGCATCATCCTGGACTCCGCCCTGCCTTCCAAGCGGATGGGATTCCAATCAATAGATCCACCTGTGCATTGCAATGCGCAGCGGATCTCCGGAGTATCTCAATTGGTCACACTTGTCCCCATTACACAAACTGTTTTTGACGCCTTCCTGATGAGGAGCATCCGCGATTATGCCGACGACAAGGTCAGGAGTGGAAATTGGCGGCCTGATGAGGCGCTGGAGCGGTCTCAAAAAGAACATCGGGCCCTGCTGCCGGATGGACCTGGGACCAGGGACCACTTCATCTATTCCATCTACCAGCCTGAGACCGGCCGGAACCTGGGCATCCTGTGGGTGAATATCAAAATGGACGCCTCCCCACTGGAGGCCTTCATCTATAACCTCGTGATCGAAGAGGAACACCGCGGCCGGGGATACGGAAGGCAGGCTCTGGCGGCGCTGGATGAGAAGCTCATTGCAATGGGCGTGGCCAGTATCGGATTACATGTATTCGGATTTAACACCGGCGCCGTCGAGCTTTACAAGAAGGCCGGCTTTGAGATCACGAATATCCTCATGAGCAAATCCTATCCACGGATAAGGTAAAATCATCCGGTGCGCAAAGCCCTTTCCTTCCTGTTCCTGCTGGTCATGCTCCTATCCGCCTGTACGCGCAGCCCGGCCACACCTACGATCCCTTTGTCCCCTCAAGTGGACAGGAACTGCCTCTCCAGTTTTCAGATTCAGCGGACCAGTTCACACACACACCCGGGCCAACCCCCACGCGTGTGCATCTCTCGGTCACACTTCCAGCTCCTCGAGATCTCAGCCAGCCGCTTCGCACCCCCACACCCGACATACCCCGCAGCCTGCCCACTCCACGCCAGGGCGATGAACAATATGTCGTGCAGGCCGGAGATACCCTCGGCAGCATAGCCGATCGTTATGGCATCAGCCTGCAGCAGTTGATGGATGCCAACGGTATGAACGACGCCAACCTCCTTTCGGTGGGCCAGACCCTGGTCGTCCCTGCGCCCGCGGCGGGATCCACAGGCCCTTCCTTCAAGATCATCCCCGATTCCGAGCTGGTCTATGGCCCGGCAAGCGCCATTTTCGACCTGGAGAGATTCATCAACGACAAGGGCGGCTATCTCTCCAGCTACGCCCAGGAAGTGGATGGCGAACTGCTCACCGCCGCGCAGATCATCACCCGGGTCTCGCAGGATTACTCGGTCAATCCCCGGCTGCTTCTGGCGCTTCTGGAATATCGCAGCGGTTGGGTTACCCGTCCGGATGCCGCTCCCGGTGATTTTCCCATCGGCTGGGTGGATGATTTCCACGCCGGGCTGTACCGCCAGCTTACCTGGGCTGCCAACGAATTGAACCGCGGCTTCTATCTGTGGCGCGTGAACGCCGTCTCCGGTTGGGTCCTTGCAGATGGGACCGTTGTGCCGGCAAGCCCCACCATCAACGCAGGGACCGCAGCCGTCCAGCACTTTTTCTCCAAGATCGACGGCCTGGAGGCCTGGCAAAAGGATGTGGAGGCCTTCGGGCTTTTCCAGACCTATTATCTGATGTACCTCCAGAGCCCCTTCGATTACGCCATCGAGCCGCTCCGGCCTCCCAGCCTTCAGCAGCCGCGCATGATCCTTCCATTTGCCCGCGGCGATACCTGGTCCTTCACCGGCGGTCCGCACGGCGGCTGGGACAGCGGCTCAGCCTGGGCCGCGGTGGACTTTGCCCCACCAAGCGAGCAACTCGGCTGCACACCCAGCGACATCTGGGTCACGGCGGTTGCCGATGGCCTGGTCACCCGCGCACATGACGGGGCGGTGATTCAGGACCTCGATAACGACGGCTACGAGCAGACCGGCTGGGTGATGCTTTATATGCATATTGAAAGCCGCGACCGCGTCGAGCCGGGGACCTATCTTTCGGCAGGTGATCGTATCGGACACCCATCCTGCGAGGGAGGCATCTCCAACGGCACTCACCTGCATCTGGCCCGCCGCTACAACGGGGAATGGATCTCCGCGGATGGAACGCTGCCCTTCAACCTGGAGGGCTGGCGCTCCAGCGGCGACGGCATTGAATATGACGGTTATTTTGACCGCGGCAGCCAGCGCATCGAGGCCTGGGAGGGCGTGGAACAGATCAACCAGATCTCACGCTGATCTGCCGGTCAAGTCACAAGGTATAATCCTGTCAGTGAAACGTATTGTCACCGCCCTCCTGATCCTGGCCATCTTCCAATTGAGCTGCGGCGTCACCCCCTCGCTCTGGGGCACGGCTCCGACTCCCACCCCTCCCCTGCCTTCTGCTTCCAATTTTCCCGAGACGCCTGTCATTTTCCCATCACAGGCTCCCACCCTTACGCCCGGCCCCACATCCACCGCCATTACATCCTTTGTGACACCCACGCGCTCCGGGACAGGTCTCTCTGTGCCTGTCCAACCGGCCACCGAAAGCGTCGCACAGATCCTCTACTATGCAAAGAGCGGCGATACACTGGGCGCTATCGCACGGCGCTTCAATGTCGATCCTTCCGGGATCACCTCTTCAACCCCACTCCCGGAGAAGGCGCTGATCGATCCCGGCACGCTGATGTTCATCCCCAATCGCATCTCCCAGGCCATGACTCCCAACCTCGAGATCATGCCGGATAGCGAAGTGATCCTCAGCCGCTCTGCAGTCGGGTTCGATATCAAAGGCTATATTGAGGATGCCAACGGCTACCTTGCCCGTTCCTACAGTGAATACCTCGGCTCGACCGGTTGGATCAGAGGCCCGGAGGCCATCAAACGGCTGGCTTTCGAAAATTCGCTCAACCCGCGCCTGCTGCTTGCCCTCCTTGAATACGAGGCCCGCTGGGTGCGCGGCCAGCCCGTGGATGCCCTGCATACCCAGTACCCGATGGGCTACCAGAACTTCCGTTATAAGGGCATGTTCAGCCAGATGGTCTGGGCCGTGAACCAGCTCTCCATTGCCTATTATGGCTGGCGCCAGGGCACCATAACCGACCTGCAATTCACGGACGGCACGCGCCTTCGCATCGACCCGCGCTTGAATGCCGGAACCGTCGCCATACAATACCTGTTCTCCAAGCTTCACAGCCAGTCGCAGTGGGCTCAGATCATGGACCCCGACTCGGGCTTCCCGGCCATGTACACCGAGATGTTCGGGGACCCCTGGGCCCGGGATGAACGGGTGGGCGCCATCTTCCCGGCCGGCCTGGTACAGCCCGAACTGCAATTACCCTTCAACTCAAATGTAGAATGGAGTTACACCGGCGGCCCACACGGCGCCTGGGAGCATGACGGCGCCCTGGCAGCCATCGACTTCGCCCCCGCCACCGATCACGGCGGCTGCTCACAGACGAACACCTGGGTCCTTGCGGCCGCCTCCGGAATGGTGACGCGCTCCGGTCAGGGTGTTGTGGTGATCGACCTGGACGGCGATGGCTTTGAAGAGACCGGATGGAGCCTCCTCTATCTGCACATCGCCACCAAGGATCGCGTCCTCGAAAAAACCTGGGTGGACGTGAACGACCAGATCGGCCATGCCTCCTGCGAAGGGGGCGTAGCCACCGGCACCCACCTGCACCTCGCCCGCAAGTACAACGGTGAGTGGGTTGCAGCCGATGGGCCGCTCCCCTTCTCTCTCGGCGGCTGGACGGTCGTGGCAGGCGCTGCACCCTACCAGGGTTTGCTCGTAAAGGACGACAAGACCATCGTCGCAGATCCGGTAGGCCAGGCCTGGTCTGTCATATTCCGTGAATCGAATGTCCCACCCACTGCCGTTGGGCCATAACACCTCCCGCTTTCCCGGATTAAAACTCCAGACCCTTATCGCGCTGCTGCTGGCCCTCTCGCTGGGGCTCGCCGCATGCGGCCCCGCGCCCATCAGCCAGCCCATGATCGCGGCGCCTGTGCAATCCACCACGGCCCCCACGTCTTCGCCTCCCCTGCAAACGGCCCTCCCCACCCGGCCCAACTACTCCCCCGGCGAACTGGTGGACTACATCGCCCAGGACGGCGATACCCTTCCGGCGCTGGCGGCCCGCTTCAACACCACCATCGCAGAGATCATGACCGCCAATCCCATCATCCCGCGCGATGCCACTACCATGCCGCCCGGTTTCCCCATGAAGATCCCCATTTACTACCGCGCCCTGTGGGGAACTTCCTTCCAGAGCCTGCCCGATCATGCCTTCGTGGATGGCCCCACGCTGGTCGGCTTTAACACTACTGCCTTCGTCATGAATTCCGAAGGCTGGCTGAGAAATTTCCGCACCTATGCCGGTGGTAATTGGCGCGATGGCCCCAATATGGTGGACTACGTCGCCCGGAATTTCAGCATCAGCCCGCGTCTGCTTCTGGCCGTCCTGGAATACCAGACCGGCGCGCTGACCCAGCCGGAACCTCCGCCCGGTCGCTATATCCTGGGGCACCGCCAGGTCTATTATGAGAGCTTGTATCTACAGCTTGTCTGGGCGGCTAATACGCTCAACAACGGTTATTACAGCTGGCGGGCCGGCAGCCTGCTGGAGTTCGACCTGCCCGATCACACCTTGGTGCGGCCTGACCCCTGGCAGAACGCCGCCTCGGTCGCCCTGCAGTATTACTATTCGAAGATCTTCTCGGGGGATGAATTCCATAAAGCCATCGGGTCCACAGGGATTCTGGCTGCATATACCAGCCTGTTCGGTGATCCCTGGGCCGTACAGACCACCCTGATCCCCGGCTCGCTGCGCCAGCCTGAGCTGACCCTGCCCTTCCCTGATGGACGCATCTGGTCTTTTACCGGGGGTCCGCATACCGGCTGGGGAACCGGTATGCCGCTCGCGGCCCTGGACTTCGCTCCGCCTTCCCAGTTTTCCGGCTGTTTCAAGGTGGATGAGGTGCAGTTTTCCACGGCCATGGCCGACGGGTTGGTGGTGCGTTCGGAGATCGATGGGGTGGCTCTCGACCTTGACAAAGATGGAGATGAGCGCACAGGCTGGGTGCTCTACTACCTGCACCTCGCTGCCGAAGGACGCGCTCCCGCAGGCAGCGAGCTGCAAGCCGGCGATCCGATTGGGTATCCCTCCTGTGAAGGCGGTCGGGTCACCGGCACCCATGTCCATGTAGCCCGTAAATATAACGGCGAGTGGATCCTTGCAGGCGGCCCGCTGGCCTTCACCATGGACGGCTGGACGACCTTCAACGGGACGGCGGCCTACAAGGGCACATTGGAGCGCGGCAGCAGGGTGGTGATCGCCTGCGAGTGCTCGGATGCTGCCAGCACCCTGTTCGCCGGTCCTCCTTAGCGAACCGGTACAGGCAGGTCGGGTTCCATCGCCCCTTCCTTGACCAGCCCTCCAGCTTCATTCAGAATCCGGTAGCGCAGTTCGATCGGAAATACCTCCGAGAGCATGGCATATACCGGGCAATATTTGTCTGCCGAAAGCTGGATGGCGCGCAGGACCGCGGCCTCCTCCACATCTTTCCCGCCCACCTCATATACGATCCATGCGCTGGTGAAGATCCTGGGATAATCTTCGGCACGCTCCAGGTGCAGCTTCACGTCAAAATGTGTGACCTCCTGCCGCTTTTTCCGCAGGATCGAGATCACATCCATACCTGTACAGCCGCCCATTGCCAGGGCCACCAACTCCATGGGCCGGACTGCACTGTCCTCTCCTCCGCCTTCCAGGCTGGAATCCATACGTACCTCATGGCCGCTATCCGAAACGCCGAGGAAGGTCATATTTTGCATCAGGGTAACTTTGGCATCCATGTTCTACTCCGTAATGATGGGTGTAACGTATTGTTCGAGGGTATCCCTTGCGATCTCCCCCACCCAGCGCAGGCGCACCACGCCCGCGCGGTCGATCACGAATGAACTGGGGAGGTTGGGAGAATAGAACGCCTGTTCAGTAGCTATATAAGTCGGGTCCAGCCATACCGGGAAAGTCAGTCGATATTCCTTGACGAACTGGACCACATCCTGCGCGGGGTCGCCGTCATTGATCGCCACCACGAAGAATCCATCCTGTTTGTGGTCGGTGTAATAGGCTTCCAGCGTGGGCATTTCGTGTTTGCAGGGCGGGCACCAAGTGGCCCAAAGGTTGACCAGGATCACCTGGCCGCGCAAATCTCTCAGCGATGCAGGCGCCCCCTGCACATCCTTGAGGGAAAGTTCGGGGGCTGGGTAGTTGACCTCCGCCGGGAGGACGGACAGCGTATCCTGCCCATTCCTGCTGGAGGCGTTCCCCGATAACAGCAAGATCCCCGCGATCCCCAACAGGATCAGCCCGAGACCGATCAGGGTCAGGAAAGGCAGGGATGTTTTGTGCTGCCCGCTTGATTGTTCTACCATGCTGTTCTCAGTGGTCTCCGTTGTCGTCGGTCATGCTTTACCAGACCCGTTTCGATGGTTGCGCCCCGCCCTCAGCCTGAGGGGAACAAGTCCTCCAGCTGCAGCCGCTTAAAAAGCCGCCGCTTGACATCCTCCGGGATTCCCCTGGTGCGTTCCGCCCGGTACAGTTCGACCGTCTTCCGCAGTGTATCCACAACCACCCGGCAATCTTCACATCCGGCAAGGTGCGTTTCGAGCAGGCGGCAAAGCTCGCTTTGCAGTGAGCCATCCGTATAGTCCGAGATGGTTTCCAGTAGTTCCTGACATCTTTCGCTGTGAAGATGCATCATCCAGCCTCCTGCTCTCCAAGCCGTTCTCCAAAATAGACCGAAAGTTCTTCCCGCAGCCGAAGGCGCGCCCGTAAAAGCCGGGTTTTTACGGCAGTCTCCGTAAGCCCCAGGGTCTCGCTGGTCTCCTGGATCGAGAGACCTTCGATATCTCGCAGCAGGAACACCACCCGCAGCTTATCCGGGAGGTTCAGGATGGCCCGGTCAAGCGCCTCGTTGGCCTCAGCCGAGAGAAAATCCGGCTCGGGGAGGCAGCACCAGTCTGCAAGTTGCACCGGGAATGGCAGGTCCTGGGTTTTCTCACCGGGCTCCTCGGCGATCTGCACCTCGGGCCTGCTGCGGCGCATCAGCATCAGCGCCTCGTTGATCGCGATCCTGTACAACCAGGTGC